>JAUNFH010000181.1 GCA_030525185.1 Clostridia bacterium | reverse complement strand
TATTACAGGCGAATTGCTTCGTTCCGGACTTAATGCACGTTACATAATTTGGAACGATGAGTCGGTGAAAATTAAAGCAAATATCCTTGATACAGAAGCGTATGCAAAGCTTGTTGATCCGCTTAAATATTGCGACGTGCTTTATATCGATGATTTTTTCAGAACAGGTTTTGACGATAACGGCGAAAGGAAAAAACCATCCTCTGCCGATGCAAGGTTAGCTTTTGAAATCATTAACCAAAGGTACAATCAAAACGAATCAATCACAATCGTTTCATCGGAACTGAGCCTTGATGAAATCATCATGCTCGATGAGGGAATCGGAAGCCGAATCAAAGAAAGAGCGGAAGGGTTCATCATGAACATTCCGAACAAGAGCGATTACAATTACAGATTACAGAAAGGATAAGAATCATGGAAAACATCTTTGACATTGGGAAAGACTACAAGACTCTTGCCCTCGAAAAGCTTGAAAAAGAAGCTAAAGAGTTCAAGGGTGACAAGTACGGAAACGCGGTTCACAGCTATGTGGCGAATGCGCTTCGCGACTTTTGCAATCAAAGCGAAAGCTTTTCAAAGGTTTTTTACAAAACAAAACGCAGTTTTTCAGACTGCGTAAAGGAAATCATGAAAGGCTGCGGACAATCAATTTCTGATATTGAGGTTTATCGCAGAGCAACGAAGTTTTATTTTCCGAACAGCGAGGTTAGTTTTGTTATGAACATCACAACCGAAGAAGAACCGGACGACAAATACATCAACAAAGAACCGCCGAAAGAAAAGGAATCCGTGAAAGCCGAGAAGGCAACAAAAAAGAAAAAATCAGCCGAGAAAAAAACGACTGAAAAGGAAAATCTTGAGCGGATTCAACTCACGTTGTTTCAGGGAGAATGAGAAATGCTGTATAAAAGCGAATTAAAAAAAGTTCCTTTAACCCCATGTCCGAAACTCAGGGAAAAGGAACTTAAAGACATTACACTCATCGCCGCATCAAGCGAAGCGGAAATTCCAAAATGCGGCAAAGTGCTTTGCGTTGATTATTATAGCGCAAAAACAAAAGAATTGCAAGTTCGGTTCTTTTCCGACGGCAAAAATCATGTTAATTACGTTGTCGAGACCGACAAATGGAACAACAACTACATATGCGGACAAAGAAACGACATTCGCACCGCCGCAACAGACGAGGATTTGTGCATGATAAAGCACTTTTTAAAAACTGACTGCAATTCGGTATATTTTGAATCAGTTGGATATGGCTGGGCAAGGCGGACGGGACCGCTTGCTGTTTGTGACGGCTTTATCAAGCAAAAGAAGCGAGACGAGAAATGGAATGCCGAACAAAGAAAATGGAACTTATTCAAAAAGCGCACTTCTTGGTTTAAAGAACCGGGAAAAAGTTTTGAAAGGTTCTGCGACACCAAAGCCTTTAAAAACACTTATATCTTTTTCTCAAACCTCGACAAAAAACATGAAAGAAATTGCACTTGCGGACATTGCGGAAAGAGCTGGCGAACCAAAGAAAGCATAAAGCACAAGCAAAGCACAAATTGTCCGAAATGCGGGCAAAAAGCTCTTTTCGCCGAAAGATATCAAAGTTCAATTAATGAGAAAATAACCGTTTGCGAACCTATTAAGCACGACAATCAGCTTGCACTTCGGTGGTTAATTGTCAATCGATGGTATGTCGATTCCAAACCAAAGTTTTCTTTTGAACCTGATGCATATACGTTTTATCTCAATGAAAACGGAAAGCAAAAAATCGTCTCATACATCAACACTGTGTCAATGTACTACGGCGGTAAGAATTGGGCTTACAAGAACGATGAAGTGTGTTATCACGAAGCGTTCGTTTTTACAAACAACGTCAAAAAGGTTTTTGGTGAAAAGTACTACAACACCGACCTTAAAAGGGCACTCGACGAGTGCAAAGAACCGATTGACTTTATCGGACTGCTTGACAGATTAAAAACCATTCCGCAGGCTGAATATCTTTGCAAACTCGGCTTGACAAAGCTTGCAAGTGTGATGAAAACGGAAGATTACAACGGCGGACACGGCTTTGAAAATGTGATGGGCGTTCCGAAATCATTTTTGCCAATGTACAAAGACTTTTCGGTCACGCTTTCGGAACACAGAATTATCAAAGCGGCAAACGGAAGGTTTAATGCGGCACTTCTTCAAAAGCTTCGGAAATACAAATTCGGTTATACTCAAGACCCAATTTTTGATGTACTTGATTATATGTCTCTTGAAACACTTTTCAATTACATCAACAAACAAACGGCGCTTGGGCATTATGGGCCGCTAAGCGTTATAAGCCACTTAAAGGACTATTACAAAATGCTCGATTACTTCAATGTACCAATTAACAAAAGCAACCGAAAACCGAAAGACCTTAAAGAATCGCACGACAAATTAGTTGAACGATATAACGCTGCCATTCAAGCGGAACGAGATGCCGCAAGTAAAAAAGCTCTCGAATTTGTCAATGCTTGGTACAACGGTTATCAAAAAGATGGATTTTGTATTGTCGTTCCGAAAGAACGAGCCGACTTTATCCGCGAAGGACAGATTTTAAGTCACTGTGTTGGCGGAGAGCATTATTACAAAAATCACATTTCCGGTACAAAAATGATTTTCTTCATTCGGCAAGTCGAAAATACAGAAAAACCGTTTTATACCGCAGAAATCGACATGACAAGTTTTCAGGTGCTTCAATGCTACGGCTTTGGAGATAAAGCGGCACCGAAAGAAATCAAAGACTTTATCAAGAGCTTTGCAAGATATGCAAAACAAACCATTAAAACGAAAGGAGCGTTTGAAAGTGCGAATGAGCGAAAAGCAAGCTAAGGCACTCGGCATCGGAGTTCCGAAAAAAGGTAAATCGAAATACAACGCAAAAAAGACGAAAATCGACGGAATTACCTTCGACAGCAAAGCAGAAGCAAACTTTTACTGCCGGCTCAAAATGCTCTTAAAATGCGGTAAAATCAGCGGATTTTGCAGGCAGGCAAGGTTCGTTGTTATTACCGGAGATGATGAAACGAGAGCAACAGAATATGTCACCGATTTTGTGATTTTTTATCCTGATAAAACTTATCGGATTATTGATGTTAAAGGCGTTCAAACACAAGAATTCAAACTCAAAATGAAAGCAATGCACGAAAAATATCCCGAACTGAATGTTGAATTGGAGGAAAAGAAATGATAATCGACAGATATGAACTCACACAAAAACTTAAACAGCTTAAAGGCCTTACACCGCCGAAAACCACAATGGCAATCACAGGTGTTCTTGTCAGCTTCGGAAAAATCATAGCAACCAACATTGAAACCACAGTTTCGGCAGAAATTAATTTTGTTCCCGAACAGCCGTTTGTACTTCCGACAAATGCGATTGAAATGCTTGAAAAACTTTCGTGCAGTGAAGTTGATATCACTGTTAAAAACAGCAAAGTTAAAATCAAGCACTCAAACGGAACATCGAGTTTTTCAACGATTGATTATTCTGAATTTCCGAACTTAATTGAAAACATATCACTGCATGATTGCGAAAGCTCGATTGCTTGCAACGGCAGTGAATTCGCCGAATATATCGGCCGAGTAACGCACATAAGCGAGAACATCAACGGAAATCTGATTGCTAATTCCGTTTGTATTACAGGCTTAAAAGCTGGACCGGTCGAATTCGCGACTTGCGACGGACGAGCTTGCGCTTATATCCAAGGTTTGAAAGCTCCCGAACCTATCAAAGCTATCGTTCAAACCGCGACGGTAAAAAAGGTTGTTTCACTGATTAACGGAAACAGCAGTACCGAGTTTGGCTTTTATCTTCCCGACGGCAAGCACGCGGTGTTTAAATCCGGTGATTACACGATTTACACAAATCTTGTTGCTGCAAACTTCATTGATTACAAAAAAGCCTTTCCGAAAGAGCCGAAAGCGACTTTTGGTGTAAGCAAAACCGACCTATTTAAAAGCCTTGAAAGAGCTGTA
>JAUNFH010000180.1 GCA_030525185.1 Clostridia bacterium | reverse complement strand
TATCGAGGTATCAAACTTTTTCCACAGTTTTTTCATTTTTTAAATCTCCATAAGGATAGGCAATACCATAGGACTGCGCTTTGTGCGCTCGTACATAAGCTTTGAAACGTCGTCACGAACACGGCTTTTAATTGTTCCCCATTCTCTGATATTGCGCTCAAAACAGCGGTTAATCGTTGAAAACGCGGTTGCTCTCGCTTCTTCAAGAAGTTCTTCCGCTTCTCTGACAAAAACAAAGCCTCTCGAAACAACGTCCGGTCCCGAAATAAGAGCATGGCTTGCGCTGTCGATTGCGGCAACAACAATAATTATTCCGTCCTCTGCAAGGTGCTTTCTGTCTCGGATAACAATGCTTCCGACGTCACCTACGCCGAGACCGTCGACAAAGACCTGTCCGGCCGGTACGTTCGCAACTTTTTTGATTCCGTTCTTTGAAAGTTCAAAACTTGCCCCGTTTTCGACGATAACGATGTTTTTCTTGTCAACACCCATCGAAACTGCAAGATTTGCATGCTTCTGAAGATGTTTTTGCTCTCCGTGAACCGGAATAAAATATTTCGGCTTTACGATTCCGAGCATAAGCTTGAGTTCCTCACTGCACGCGTGACCCGAAACATGAACGTCATACATTTTTTCATAAACAACTTCGGCGCCGAGTTTCATAAGTTCGTTGATTACGCGGCTGACCGTTTTTTCGTTTCCGGGAATCGGCGTTGCCGAAATAATGACATAATCATTCGGGCTGATCGCAACTTTTCTGTGGTCGGAAAATGCCATTCTTGTCAGAGCGGACATCGGTTCACCCTGGCTTCCGGTTGTGATAAGAACAAGCTCGCTGTCGCTGTATTTGTTAATCAGGTCAAGGTCGATCAAAATTCCGTCCGGAACTTTGAGATAGCCAAGATCACGGCTGACGGCAACGACGTTTTCAAGGCTCCTTCCGGAAAGAGCAACCTTTCTTCCGAGGCTTTGGGCAACGTCGATAATCTGCTGAACGCGGTGAATGTTTGAAGCAAAAGTCGCAACAATTATTCTTCTGTTTCCGGCTTTTCTGAAAAGCATTTCAAACGATTCGCCGACCTTATGCTCACTCTGCGTAAAACCGGGACGTTCGGCGTTTGTCGAGTCGGAAAGCATACAGAGAACACCGTCGTTTCCGAGCTGACCGAATCTTGCAAGATCAATCATACCGCCGTCAACCGGTGTACTGTCAATTTTGAAGTCACCTGTATGAACAATCGTTCCGGCACCGCATTTGATTGCGAAACCGACTGCATCCGGAATAGAATGGTTGACATGGATAAATTCCACGTCAAATTTTCCGAGACTGATATGGTCGCCCGGTGCGGCGACATTGAGTTTTGCTTTTTCAAGAAGACCGTGTTCACGAAGTTTTCCTTCGATGAGGCCGTTTGTGAGCCTTGTGCTGTATACGGGAACATTGCAGCTTTTCAGAAGATAAGCAAGTGCTCCGATGTGATCCTCGTGCCCGTGAGTAATTACAATTCCCTTAACGCGGTCAACATTAGAAGTAATATAAGAAAAATCCGGGATGACAAGGTCAATTCCGAGCATATCCTCATCGGGAAACGCAAGACCGCAGTCAACAATGATCATGTCACCGTCATATTCAAAGACGGTCATGTTCTTTCCGACTTCATTTATACCGCCGAGGAACGAAACCTTGACGGGTTTCGGAGGTTCGGCTTTTTTCTTCTGCTGACTTCTTTTCTTTTTATAGTAATAAAACGTTTGATTCTTTTTTTGCTTGTTAACCGGCTTTGCCGCCTTGGCGGTTGTGATATTCTTTTCAGCCATATGTCTGTACATACACTCCTTTAAAATTTTATTTATGTAAAAATCCGTAAAATTAGGCATATTAATAATTACAGAATATTGTACTATTTTTTTACATTACTGTCAAGGAAAGGAACGGATATTCACACTTTGTTTATTAAAATAAAATCAAAAATCATGAAATCAATCTTTGAATCATTATTGTCAAAACAAAATCCGTATAGTCACTCCTGAATAAAGCTTAATAATGTGATATTATTTATCGAAAACAAAACTTGTGAGGTAATTATGAAAGAAGTTACAATTTATACCGATGGTGCCTGCTCCGGAAATCCCGGTCCGGGAGGTTGGGGAACAATTCTTGATTATAAAGGAAAAAGAAAAGAACTTTCCGGAGGCGAAAAGCAAACAACAAACAACCGAATGGAGCTTACCGCCGTCATCGAGGGGTTGAAAGCGCTCAAAGAAAAATGTAAAGTTACCGTTGTTACGGATTCAAAATATGTATCTGACGGAATTAATTTGGGTTGGGCGCGCGGATGGAAAGCAAACAATTGGCGAAAGAAAGATAAAAAACCGGCGCTCAATCCCGAACTTTGGGACGAACTTCTCAATCAGATTGACAGACATGAGGTAAAAATCTGTTGGATCAAAGGCCACGCCGGTCATCCCGAAAACGAACGTTGCGATGAACTTGCCGTCCGTGAAAGTCAAAAATTTTAACAGCAATAATGCAGGCTGCTGTTGGCAGCCTGCATTAATTTTTATTCTCCGAATCCTTCAAATTGAATATTGTTTTTGAGCGCGGCATCTTCCGTGCTGAGAAGCGCGCCTGTTGAAGGAAGGTTTTTTGTTTTGTAACGGTATGCTTTTACAAACTCGCCTTCATTGTAATCACGAACGAGCGAAATTCTGTTGCTCTTTTTGAGCGTCATGCATCCGACGCCCTGAGTATCTTTCATCGCCTTCGGCGAAATGAGAGAAGTGTTGAAAAGAAGATATCTTCCGGCTGTCGTTTCAATCACAAGGTCTTTGTCTTCGTCAAGTTTCAAAATCTGAACAAGCGGAGATTTGTCGCTGTATGCTTTGATAAGCTTTTTGCGGTTCGCTTTTGTTGCATATGAGGACAGGTTTACCTTTGCGGCTTTTCCGTTTTCAAAGAAAAAGAGCATATATCCTTCATAACCGTTATTGAGTACGGCGGCGAAAATTGCGTTTTCGCCTTCCTCCATTGAAAGCTTTGAAGGAACATAGTCACCGAGCACACTCGCCTTTGTGTCCGCAAAATCAGCCATTTTCGCTTTATAGACTTGGTGTCTGTCAGTGAAGAACAAAACCTCTTTTGCGTTGGTTGTTTCCGTCTGGAGAATAATCTCGTCGCCTTCCTTGAGTTTTTGATCTCCGCTCATGCGAAGGGACTGCGGTGTAATCTTTTTGAAGTATCCGTCACGGGTGAAGAAAACGTTAACCGGATAATCGGGAACTTCTTCTTCCTGTTCGGCTTCTTCAATCTCGGAAGCGTAGAGAATGTCGGTTCTTCTTTCGATTGAATACTTTTTGATAACCTCTTCAAGCTCTTTGATAATAACCTTTCTGATTTTTGTCTTGCTTGAAAGTGTTTCTTCCATGTCGGCAATCGAAGAATTGAGGTTGTCAATATCTTTGAGGCGTTTCATAATGTATTCACGGTTGAGGTGACGAAGTTTGATTTCCGCAACATATTCGGCTTGAATCTTGTCAATGCCGAATTCAACCATCAAATTCGGAACAACTTCGCTTTCCTCTTCTGTGTTGCGAATTACCGCAATAGCCTTGTCAATATCAAGAAGTATTTTTTCAAGACCTTTGAGAAGATGAAGCTTGTCCTTTGCTTTTTCAAGGTCAAAACTGATACGTCTGAAGACGCATTTTCCTCTGAATCTGATCCATTCAAGAAGAATTTCTCTGACGGAAAGGACCTTTGGATATCCGTCAATCAAAACATTGAAATTGCAGGAAAAAGAATCTTCAAGCGGGGTCGACTTATAAAGCTTTTGCATAAGCTTATCTGCATCAACTCCCCTTTTGAGGTCAATTGTGATTTTGAGACCCTGTCTGTCGGTTTCGTCGCGGATATCGCTGATTTCTTTGAATGTTCCGGACTTTATGCGTTCAATGATTTTATCAATAATCGCTTCGGCGGTTGTTGTCGGCGGAATTTCCGTTATGTCAATGCACTTTCCGTCCTTG
>JAUNFH010000179.1 GCA_030525185.1 Clostridia bacterium | reverse complement strand
ATGCTCGGCAGAGCGGTAACAGTCGGCGAGAAGAAAATTAACGGCGTTATCGGTCTCAAACCCATTCATATGACAAAGGGCGACGAAAAAATGGCGATGCCCGAAAAAATGTATATTGATATCGGAGCCGCAGATAAAAAGGAAGCCGAAAAATATGTTTCGATCGGTGACAGCGCATACTTCATTTCCGATTTTGAACTTTTCGGAGAAAACAAAGTAAAATCAAAGGCGCTTGATGACAGATTCGGTTGTTCGGTCATGATTGATATGATTGAAAACGGTATTGATTACGACGCATGGTTTGCTTTCCTCGTTCAGGAGGAAGTCGGTCTTCGTGGCGCATCTGCCGCCGCATATACAATTGAGCCGGATTATGCGATTGTTCTTGAAGCAACAACCGCCGCGGATGTTGCCGGAGTAAAAAAAGAAGATTGCGTTTGCGCTCTTTCAAAAGGTGCTGTTGTCTCATTTATGGACAGATCGACTGTTTATAACCGAGAACTGTTTAAGCGCGCTTTTGAGCTTGCCGGAGAAAACAATATTCCGTGCCAAACAAAGACTACCGTTGCCGGCGGAAATGACGCCGGGGCAATTCATAAAAGCGGAAAAGGCGTATATACGCTCACTGTTTCGCTCCCGTGCAGATATATTCATTCGGCAACAAGTGTTGCTGATATTCGAGACATGGCTGCATGCAAAGAAATGGCCAAAGTTCTTCTTTCGGAGTTTGCAAATGCTTAAAATTGCAAGCGTCGGTGATCTCAAAGAAATTAAAAGCTTTTGTTTGAACAACCCATTCGGAGCATATATTTCCTGCCGAGCCGAGGCTTACGGTTTTGAAACCGAGTTTTCAAAGCTGTGGTGCGGAAGAAACAACAATGACGAATTGGTTTCTGTTGTGTCCTCTCTCGGCGGAAATGCCGTAATTCTTGCAGGAGACGGCTGTGATTACGAAGAACTTTCGTTCATGATTTCGGCATTCTCAATGAATTCCGTTTTGACCGATTACGATACGGGAACGAAGTGCTTTCCCGCGAGATTTCAAAAAAAGGAAATTTTTCGTTTCTCCGGGTGTGATTTAAAGAAGAACGAAGCCGAGCCCGAACCGGAAATGAAAGACGTTTATTCTCTTTTTCTTTCATGCTTTCCGGAAAGCTATCAGGCTGATAAAGATTCGTATCTTTCGTGGTTGTCGGACTTTATGTTCAGAAAAAACAGAAAACTTGCAAGGATAAAGGCTGCCGTAATCGACGGAAAAGTTCTTTCCGCAGCATTGACTTCGGCCGAAAGTGAAGACGGTGCCGTAATTTCATCGGTTGCCTGCAACGAAAAATGCAGAAATAACGGTTACGGAAAAACTGTTCTTCTTTCTCTTGCAAACGAACTGAAAGCCGACGGAAAAAATGTTTTCGTGATTTCGGAAAACTGTTCGGTCTCTGAGTTTTATAAAAAAAGCGGATTTGAAAACTGCGGATTTGCCGCGTATACAGAAAGGCATAATAATGTTTGATTTTGACAAAAAGATATATGAATACTCCGAAACAGCGATGAAAAACGTTGAGTCGGAATTTCAAAGAATTGATAAAATTACGGAATTCAATCAGCAAAAAATGCTTAAAGCGTTTATTGACAACAATGTCAGCGAATCAATGTTCAGCGGGACCACGGGATACGGTTATTCCGACCGCGGACGTGAAACGCTCGATAAAGTTCTTGCCGAAGCTATGGGCGCCGAGGACGCAATCATCAGACATAATTTTACATGCGGAACACATACACTTTCGGTTGCGCTCTTTGGTGTCCTTCGTCCCGGTGACACGATGCTTTGCGTGACCGGAACTCCGTATGACACCATCCATCCCGTTATCGGGCTTTCGGGTGAAAGCGGAATGGGTTCTCTTAAGGATTTCGGCGTAATTTACAAGCAGGTTGATCTCAAAGAAGACGGAACACTTGATTATGATTCGATTGAAAAAGCGGTTGATGATGGAATCGCAATGGTTTATATTCAGCGTTCGAGAGGCTATTCGCTTCGTCCGTCGCTTTCGGTTGATGAAATTGAAAAGGTTGTAAAAATTACAAAGAAAAAGAGCAACGCCGTTGTTATGGTTGACAACTGCTACGGCGAATGGGTTGAAAAAAGGGAACCGACTCAAGTCGGTGCAGACCTCATTGCCGGATCTTTGATTAAAAATCCCGGCGGAGGAATTGCAAGAACCGGCGGCTATATAGCCGGACGTCACGATCTTATTGAAAAATGCGCCGCAAGGCTTATTACTCCGGGAATAGGCCGCGAGGTCGGTTGCACTCTCGGAATGAATCGTGAGCTGTTTTTGGGCGTATACAGTGCACCGCACGTTGTCGGCGAAGCACTTAAAAGCATGGCTTTTGCCGCCGCTCTTTTTAAGCTCATCGGATTTGATTCAACGCCTGCTTCCGGCGAAGAACGTCATGACATTATTCAGGCAATCAAACTTCATAACGAAAAGAACCTTATTGCTTTTTGCCGCGGAATTCAAAAATGTTCGCCGGTTGACGCTTTTGCCACTCCGGAACCCTGGGATATGCCGGGTTATGACAGCAAGGTTATAATGGCGGCCGGAGCTTTTACACTCGGTTCGTCAATCGAACTTTCGGCCGACGCACCGCTCAGAGAGCCTTATGCCGTTTGGATGCAGGGCGGATTGAATTTTCACAGCGCAAAACTTGCGATTATGAGTGCGGCCGACGAGGTTTTCAAAATTCAGTGAAAGGAAAAATCCAATGAGCAGTTTTAAAGGCTTTGACAGAGATACTTTTCTTATGCTTGCGGAAAACCGTTTTAATGACAGCAAACCGTATTACGACGAAATCAAAGAAACGCTCAAGAAAAAAGCGATTGTTCCGATGCGCGAAATATGTTCCGATCTTGCTCCTTTGCTTTTTGAAATTGACAATCAAATGAACCTTATTCCTGTCAAAATGGTTTCAAGAATCAGAAGAGATACTCGGCGCGCAAAAAACATGAATATGTACCGCGACAACATTTGGTGCATGTTCATGCGGCATAAATACGAGTGGAACTACCAGCCGTGCATGTGGTTTGAGGTTATGCCCGGATGTTATTCGATCGGCGTCGGAATGTTCAGAACGGATGCGGCTTATCTTGAAAAGTACAGAGAATATTTCCGTGAACACCAAAAGGAGTTTAAAAAAGCTCTTGAAAGTGTATATTCCGTTGGGGCGGTTGATGATCTCGAGCGGTATGCAAAGGATAAACCGGGAGAAGTTTCCGGTGAACTCATCGATTATTATAACGCAAAGAGTCTTTATTTTATCAAAAGCAGTTTTGATATGGAACCTCTTTTTGACGGAAGTGTTCTCAATGAACTTGAAGAGGCAATAAAAGCATATGCTCCTATGTATGATTTCTTTTTGAAAGTCACCGAAAAAATGATCAGTGAGAAAGGCAGATAAAAAATGTCAAGATTTGAACTTTATAAAAAACTTAAAAGCGGAACGGATATCCGAGGTGTTGCCGTTGAAACGGAAAATTCTCCGATTCAGCTCGACGACCTTGCCGTTTTTGATCTGACTTGCGGATTTTGCGAATGGCTCCTTAAAAACGGAGTAACACCGAAAAGTCATGTTGCCGTCGGACACGATTCAAGAATTTCTGCGGAAAGAATCAAGAAGCAGGTTATCAGTGCGCTTTGCGCTTATGATTTCAATGTTTATGACTGCGGTCTTGCCTCAACACCGGCAATGTTTATGACGACGGTTGATTTGAATTGCGCCGCAGCTGTTCAGATTACCGCAAGTCATCATCCGTTTGACAGAAACGGACTCAAATTTTTCACAACAACCGGAGGTCTTGACAGCGAAGACCTTGATGCCGTAATCAACAATACCGTAAATCTCACGCTTCCGAAAAAGCATAATTTTTCGATTGAAAGAACAGATTTTATGTCGGTTTATGCGAAACGACTTCGTGATATGATCTGCCGTGAGGTTAATGCGGAAAATTATGAAAAACCGCTTGAAGGCTATAAAATTGTTGTTGACGCAGGAAACGGAG
>JAUNFH010000178.1 GCA_030525185.1 Clostridia bacterium | reverse complement strand
TACAGCGGCGAACACGGAAACGACGAAGCGAACATTCAAAAGCTTCTCAAAAACCTTGAAAACGTACCCGAAGAAAAACGCACCGCGCGCTTTGTCTGCACGGTCTGCGTCTGTTTCCCGGACGGAAGGAAGGTCTCCGTTGACGGAAAGTGCGAGGGAAAAATCGGCTTTGAAAAGCACGGAAACAACGGCTTCGGCTATGACCCCGTGTTCATGGTCGGCGAAAAAAGCTTTGCCGAACTTTCAGCCGAAGAAAAAGACAAAATCAGCCACCGCGGCAACGCACTGAGAAAACTTGCCGAAGTGCTGCCCGATTATCTTAAATAACTTTACAGGAGACACATATATGACAGGAAAAGAACGTGCCGCATGGCGCGCAAAAGCAAATTCACTCGAACCGCTTTTTCAAATCGGAAAGGGCGGACTTAACGACGGAATCATCAAGCAGACCGACGACGCACTTCGCGCAAGGGAACTCATCAAGCTCAAAGTTTTGCTTGATTCTTCACCGATTTCCGTTCGTGACGCGGCGAACGAAATTGCCGAAAAAACCGGTGCGGAAGTCATTCAGGTCATCGGAGGAGTAATCGTACTCTATCGCGAAAGCGAAGAACTCAAACAAAAAGCCGCCCAAAAAGAAAAGAATAAAAAGCTTGCCGCAAAAAAGGCAAAAGAAAAGCTTTACAAAGAACGTGCGGCGCAAAAACGCTTCACCGTTAAAGCAATCGGAAAAAGGAAATGAGCAGAGTAGGCCTTTTCGGCGGAACGTTCAATCCGCCGCACCTTGCCCATCTTCGCCTTGCCGAAAAGGCGATTGAGGGCGCAAAGCTTGACAAAGTGGTTGTTATGCCGGCGTTTGTTCCGCCGCATAAAATCGCACATGAGCTTCTTAAAAGCGAGGACAGGCTTGAACTTTGCAAAAGAACCTTTTGCGGCGAAAAATATCTTATCTCCGACCTTGAAATCAAGCGGCAGGGAAAAAGCTATACCGTCGAAACGCTTGAAGAACTTAAAAAGCTTTATCCGTCCGACGAATTTTTTCTCATTATCGGTTCGGATATGCTTTTGAGCTTTGACCGCTGGTTTCGCTTTGAGGACATTTTAAAAATGTCAACTCTCTGCGTTATGACAAGGGAAAACGCCGTAAGCAAAGCAATGCTTTCGGATTACTGCAAAAACGTTTTGAAACTCAAAGAAAAAGATTATATTATTCTTGACTGCGAACCGGTTGAACTTTCTTCAACCGAGGTTCGCCAAAAAGCAAAGGAAGGCGGCGATTTAAGCTTTATGCTCACCGAAAAAGCAAATGAATATATCAAAGAAAAATCTTTCTATACCGCCGCGTCATATGAAAAAATCAAGGCACTTTTAAAAGAGCGGCTTGACGAGCACCGTTTTGTTCATTCGCTCGGCGTTGCCGACAGCGCAAAAGAGCTTGCCGCCCGTTTCGGCGCGGACGAAGAAAAGGCATATCTTGCGGGTCTTCTTCACGACATCACAAAAAACGAAACGAACGAAAGACAGTTGCAATTATTTGAAAGTGATGATATAATCTTAAATCAGGTTGAAAAAAACAACCCGAAGCTTTGGCACGCAATGACCGCGCCGATTTATATCAAAAACGAACTCGGCATAGACAACGAAGAAATCCTCTCCGCCGTGCGCTATCACACAACGGGAAAAGCGGGCATGACGCTTCTTGAAAAAATCGTCTATATTGCGGACTACATCTCCGCCGAGCGCGACTATCCCGACGTTGACGTTATGCGCGCGCTTTCAAAAGAAAGCCTTGAAAAAGCGGCGCTTTATTCGCTTAAATATACCCTTAAAAAGCTTTCAAAAAGCGAGCTTGTCATTCATCCCGACAGCCTTGCGTTTTATAACGAACTGATTATTCTCGGCATCACCGTTGCCGAAACCGAAAGGAACGATGCTAATGAACGAACTTGAACTCACAAGAGAAATTGTCAAAGTTCTTGATAAGAAAAAGGCAATTGACATCAAAGCTTTGCATATTACCGAACTTTCAATCGTTGCCGATTATTTTGTAATCGCTTCCGGTACTTCAAACACTCACGTCAAGTCGCTTGCCGACGAGGTTGAATACGAGATGAGCCAAAAGGGCATTGAGCCGGCTCACGTTGAAGGAAAGGCAACGGGTTGGATTTTGCTTGATTACGGTTCGGTAATTGTTCACGTTTTCACCGGCGAAAGCCGAGAGTTTTATAACCTTGAACGCCTTTGGTCAGACGCCGAAGAGGTCGATATCAGCGATATTGCGGACAACAGAGATTAATATATACGGAGTGATAAACTTGAATTACAACTTTAAAAAGACAGAAAAAAAGTGGCAGGAAAAATGGGAAGAGCTCGGCGTTTTTCATGCTCAGGATAATTCCGACAAGAAAAAGTTTTACGGTCTTGTCGAGTTCCCTTATCCGAGCGGAGCGGGAATGCACGTCGGCCACATCAAGGCTTATTCGGGTCTTGAGGTAATCTCAAGAAAGCGCAGAATGGAAGGTTATAACGTCCTTTTCCCCATAGGCTTTGACGCTTACGGACTTCCGACGGAAAACTACGCAATCAAAACCGGTATCCACCCGAGAAAAGTTACCGATATGAACATCGAAAAATTCTCAAGCCAGCTTAAAAGGGTCGGTTTCTCCTTTGACTGGACAAGAGTGATTGATACCACACAGGAAGAATACTATAAGTGGACCCAGTGGATCTTCCTCAAAATGTTTGAAAACGGTCTTGCTTTCAGAGACAAGACCCTTGTCAACTACTGCCCGTCGTGCAAAGTTGTTCTTTCAAACGAAGACTCCCAGGGCGGAAAGTGCGACATCTGCCACAGCGAAATTGTTCAAAAATCCAAGGACGTTTGGTATCTTCGTATCACCGAATATGCCGACAAGCTTCTTCAGGGCCTTGACGAAGTTAATTATCTTCCGAATATTCGCCTTCAGCAGGAAAACTGGATCGGAAAATCAACCGGCGCTTTTGTTGTTTTCAAGCTTAAAGATATCGACGAAAGCTTCAGAATTTACACAACCCGTCCGGATACTCTTTTCGGCGTAACCTTTATGGTTATGGCTCCGGAACATCCGCTTCTTGATAAGTATAAAGACCGCATCAAAAACTTTGACGCAGTTGAAGATTACAGAGCCGAATGTGCAAAGAAAACCGAATTTGAAAGAACCCAGCTTGTCAAAGACAAGACCGGCGTTCGCCTTGACGGTTTTTCGGCAATCAACCCCGTCAACGGAAAAGAAATTCCCGTTTTCATTTCCGATTACGTCATGATGGGTTACGGTACCGGCGCAATCATGGCAGTTCCCGCTCACGATCAGCGTGACTATGACTTTGCAAAGAAGTTCGGCGTTGATATCATTGAAGTAATCAAGGGCGGCGACATCAATGAAAAAGCCTATACCGGTGACGGCGAAGTTATCAACTCCGGTTTCCTCAACGGCTGCAAGAAAAAGGAAGAAGCAATTGAAAAAATGCTTGACTTCCTCAAGGAAAAGGGCATCGGAGAAAAGGGCGTTCAGTATAAGATGAAAGACTGGGCGTTTAACCGTCAGCGTTATTGGGGCGAACCGATTCCCATCGTATACTGCGAAAAATGCGGAATGGTTCCCGTTCCGTATGACGAGCTTCCGCTCAAACTTCCCGAAGTTCAGGATTTCAAACCCGGTTCGGACGGAGAAAGCCCGCTTGCAAAAATTGAATCTTTCGTCAATTGCACCTGCCCGAAATGCGGCGGAAAAGCAAGACGCGAAACCGACACAATGCCTCAGTGGGCAGGTTCTTCGTGGTACTTCCTTCGCTATATCGATCCGCACAACAGCGAACGCTTTGCCGATATGGATAAGCTTCGCTACTGGGGACCCGTTGACTGGTACAACGGCGGAATGGAACACGTTACCCGTCACCTTATCTACTCTCGTTTCTGGCACAGATTCCTTTATGATATCGGCGAAGTACCGTTCCCCGAACCCTATGCAAAGCGTACCGCACAGGGACTCATTCTCGGACCGGACGGCGACAAAATGTCAAAATCAAAGGG
>JAUNFH010000033.1 GCA_030525185.1 Clostridia bacterium | reverse complement strand
CTCTTCCCGAAAACAAATTGATATTTTATGATACCACACTTAAAGAGCGATAGCAATAAGAGAAAACAAAAAAACCGCCGATAAACGACGGTTTTTGCTCTTTTGTTTCGTTTATACAAACTTTTCAACGTTGATTCGCTTGATGAGGGTCGGAATGAGAACGAAGGCAAGGATTGAAAGCATCACGCCCTTGATTGCGTTGAGAGCCGTTGCAGACCAGATTGCGCCCCAAAGAGCACCGCTTTCAAGCGTAACTCCGAGGAAGTATTTGAAAAACGGAGGATCAATGAAATAGTTTGCGCCGATTCCGATAATGACGATTGAAGCGATTCCGAGAACGGCGGCAATCAAAACGTCCGTTTTCTTTTTATGCTTTTTATAAACAAAGCAAAACGGCACTATATAAGCCGAGCCGACGATGAAATTCATCAAATTTCCGAATCCCATCTGAGTTCCCATTCCCTTAACCGCAAGCTCAATAAGGTTCTTCACAAGTTCAATCACAACGCCCCAAATCGGGCCGAAAATCATTGAGCCGACGAGAGCCGGAACGTCGCTGAAATCGAGTTTCAGGTGGGTTGCGCCCGGAAAGAGCGGAAACTCAAGAAGGTAAAGAACAAAGCTCACGGCGCAGAGCATTGCAACGGTTACAAAGCGGATGAAATTTTTGTTTTTTGTCACGGTGATCCGACCTTTCTTAAATAATTTGACAAACAAAAACGCCCGCAAAAAGAAATTGCGGGCGCAGAAAAGCAGGATCAATGTTTTTCTTCTTCCGTCCGGACTATGACCGTCGGCTTCGGAATTTCACCGAAATCGGCTTCGCAAAAGCGAAGTTCGCAGGCTGTAACTGCCGGTGAGGAATTTCACCTCGCCCTGAAGATTTATTTGTCTGAAAACAGTATATTCTTATCTTTCGGGTTTGTCAACCGTTTTTATAATTTTTTATATTCTTGTTTCAAGAACCGTCATGTCACCGAGAATTTCAACTTCTCCGAGGCCGGCCGGAAGAAAAACGCTTTCACCTTTATAAAAAGTGAGAACGCTGTCTTTATGGCAAAGGCAGCCGTTTCCGTCAAGCGCAACGAGGGAAACGAATGACGTTTCGTCCGCGGTGACGGTGAGGCTTTCCTTCACCTCAAGCTTTGAAGCGGTAAAAACTTCGCACGACGAAAGGAGAGTTTTTTTGCTTTCGCCGAGCATTTCGGTTTCCTTCGGAGAAAAATCGGTTTCCTTCGTTTTTTGAAGGTTCAAAACGTCAAGCGCTTTTTCAACGTGGAGTTCACGCGGCTTTCCGTTTTGAAGCCTTCCGTAATCGTAAACGCGATAAGTCACGTTTGAACTTTGCTGAACCTCGGCAAGAAGAATTCCCTTTCCGATTGCATGAAGTGTTCCGGCTTTGATGAAAAAGACGTCGCCTTTTTTCACGTTGACTCTGTTGCAAAAGTCAAGGACCGTGTTTTCTTCAACGGCCTTTTTGAATTGTTCTTTTGTCATGTCCTCTTTCACGCCGAAGATGAGGCTCGCCCCCTCCTCGCAGTCAATGATATACCACATTTCGGTTTTTCCGTTTTGGTTTTCATGTGCTCTTGCGTAATCGTCGTCGGGATGAACCTGCAAAGAGAGGTTTTCCTTTGCGTCAATGAGCTTTATGAGAACGGGAAAATCCGAGAACTTTTTTGCGTTAGTTCCGAGAAATTCTTTTCCTTCGTTTTGAAGAACGTCCCGAAGCGTTCTTCCCCTGAAGGCGGAATTTTCAATCACGCAGTCCCCGTCCGGGTGGCAGGAAAGGACCCACGCTTCCGCCTGGCGGTCGGTTTCGGCGTAATAATCAAACTCCTTTGAAAGGCGCGTTCCGCCCCAAATATAATCTTTTATTGCAGGTTGTAATTTGAACGGTTTCATTTTTTCACTTCCAAAAACATATGATTGAATATAAAGAAAGGTGGCTGAATTATGGAATTCAAAAGCATCTCTGTTTTAGTCATGCTCGGAATCTTTGCGTTCATTACGATTCTTGTCATGATCAAAAGCAAGCACTTTTTCAAAGCTCTCGTTTTTTCCGCCCTTCAGGGCATTGCCGCGCTTTTTGCGGTCAACCTTCTTTCGGCGGCAACCGGCGTTTCGCTTTCCGTCAATGCGCTCACGCTTGCAATTTCGGCCGTCGGCGGAACGGCAGGCGTTATCGGAATGCTCGTTTCAAGGCTTTTTCTGCTTTAAAAATCAAACGGAAAGGTAGCTTTCGATTCCGTCGCTTATTGCCTTTGCGATTTTTTCGCGGTTCGACGCTTCAAGCATAAGACGGCATTCGGTTTCATTCGTGATAAAAGCCGTTTCGATGAGTACACTCGGGCACTCTTCAAGTCTTGTTACGCTGAACGGATTATAAATCGTTCCGAGCGCACAGGAGGATGCCTTGTCGCTGTCCGAAGCATAAAAATCATTCCGGAAAAGCACCGCCATTTTTTCGTATACCGAGCTTGCAAGCGGCTGAGAGAACGGGCGGTAATAATAAACCGACGTTCCGAATTTTGACGTATTGACCGAAGCGTTGCAGTGAATGCTGAGGAAAAGGTCGGCATTGTTGTTTCGTGCATAGGCTTTTCTTTCCTCAAGGGTGATGTCGCTGTCTCCGGTTCTCGTGAGAAGTACTCTTGCTCCCCGTTTTTCAAGCTCGTTTTTCGTTGCGACGGAAAGGGCAAAGTTCATTTGGCTTTCATACGCCGAACCGGAAAGACCCGTTGCTCCGACGTCGGAACCTCCGTGGCCGGGATCAAGAACAACAAGCGTTCCGGAAAGCGTTTTCGGACGGCCTTTGAGCGTAAGGACAAGCTTTCCGGAGCTGTCCCTCGTGATGCTGTAGCCGTAATACTTTCCTTCCTCATTGAGTTCAAACGTAAGGCTGACCGTGTTTTGAACCGAGTCCGCGCTCCATGAAGCGACGGAAGCAACGTCGCTTTTTGAAACGTCAACGCTTCCGCTTGCGGCCGAAGTGTAATAAAACGTGAACTGAATATACCGCGCAGTGAAGGAATTGACATTGAATTTTTTTGAATAAGCCGAATAGTATGCCTGCGGACCGAAGCTGAACGAATAAGGAACTTCCCAATTCATCGAAAGCTTCACTTCAAAATCTCCGTTCTTTTCGCCGCAGGAATCAACGCTGATTCTGTTGTCGCCCTGATTGACGTAAGAAACAAGGCGAACGTCCTTTGTGAGCACGCGTCTTCCGGAAGCCAGGGAATAGAAATCACGGGTGATTCCCTCCTCGCTGTCATAAAGCCGGCTTTGTCCGGTAACGTAATCAATCGTACCTTTGACGAGCGGAGTATAGTACGGAACAAAACTGTCGTCGTTCGTTGCGGGCGGCCAGGTGTCGGCGTAATCGGACGTAACAATGCACATCTGATTTCCGGTATACGGAACGGCCGTGGTATTCGGTCGGGTTGTCGCGGCGTTTGCGTTCGTTTGAGTTTCGCCTTTTGCGGTGCTGACGTTGTTTCCGATTGTGACCTTCGGGTTCTTTTTTGTCGTTGTCTGACCGATCGGAGTTGAAATCTCGTCGGCTTCGCTTCCGGCAAAAATCACGGAAGGTCCTTCCTTTGTATAGGTTTTATCCTTATAGGTCGCCGTAACGATAAGCTTTCCGAGCGATTCGATTTCAACCTTGCTTTTCGGCGCGGTGAATCTGAAAATATAATCGCAATAGCCTTCCTTTTCCTTTGTTGCCTTCTGCGGTTCAAGGCGGCTTGTCCCGGCTTTGAGGAAAACTTCGGCTCCTGCGGCGGCCGTGACGGTAATTTTCAGCTTTTTCTCCGGCGAAGCATAAATCATTGAACCGGGTTTGATTTCCCGGATAATTTCATCCTCAAAGTCAACGTTGACAACGTATTCAAGCTTTTTGGAACACTGGGAAAAGACGAATTTGTTTTTTCCGTTTTTGAGCGAAAGATCAATCGTTGCCGTTCCGTCCCTTGACGGGGAGACTTCTTCGCCGTCAAGGAAAAACGGAAAAAGGTTTGAGCCTCTGAGAATGAGGCTGATTTTGTGTTCGCTCGTTTTTACCGTGTCGCCTTTTGAGTATCCGTCAACCGAAACCGAAGCGAATGCAAGTGACTTGTCAATTCCGACGGAAAGATACTCCTTCACGGCGGAAAAACAATTTTCCGCATCGGTCTGAACGTTTCCGAGACTCAAAAAAAGGCGTGATTTTACCGAGGAAAAGCTGTCGGAAAGAACGGCGTTTTCAAGCGGAAGTTTTGCGCTCGCTTTTTTGTTTTGAACGGTATCGAACCGAAGTCCGACGCAATTTTTAAGCCCGTTCTTTAGGCAGAATTCATCCGCCGTTTTAAGAAAAGCGCCGTTTTCATCCGCATTCTTTCCGTCAAGAACAACAAGAAGAGAATCCGGCTTTTCGCCTTTGAAGACGAGCTTTTCAAGATTTTTGAACCCGAAGGGAATTTCAAGAAAAATTTTCTTTTCGCCGGAAAGCGCCTTAGCCGCCTCAAAAGCAACGGAAAGCTGAGCCGGAGAAAAGTCCTTTGTTCCGGTGAGAAGAATCCCGTCGGTGTTTTCAAGCGAGAGCGCACCCTCAAAATCCGCGTCCTCATTTGAAATGTCAAGTTCGAGAAACGTTTCCTTTTTGTTCTTTTGAAGCTCGGACAAAAAGCTTAAAAGCGTCCTTTTTTCACCGTCGGAAAGACCTTTTCCGTTTGCGGAAAAAGCCTTTGTCCGAACAAAAACACGGTTGAAAACGGATGAGTTGAGATAATTGAAACTTTCTTCAACAACTTCCGTTTCCTCGGCAGAATCGGAAGAAAGGGAAAAATCCTTTCCTTCAATCATTCTGACCGCATTCACGATTGACTTTCCTTTTTCTTTTTTGACCGTCTGTTCGGTCGTGCTGTTGTTGACTTCGTCGGAAACTTCCTTTTTGTCTGAAAGATATTTCACCGCAAAAATACTGCTCAAAAGCAGAACGGCGGCGCAGACAACAATAATTGCAATGTTGCTTTTTTTCATATTATAAAAGTCCTTTTTATTATGAAACATCTGATTGATTGTGAGAATAAATATACCGTCAGGATTTGTGCTTCCCGGTTAATCCGCGGAGCCTTGGATTCATCGGTTTTTGATTATACCACATTTTCAAGACTTTTTAACTCATTCGCAAGAAGTTTTTCATTAAAATTTACAAATTGCATTGAAAAAAGGCAAAACCCGTTATAATCGTTCTTATTAAGAAATTCGATTTGCCGTAAAATTATCTCATTTTCGGTTTTCCATTCGTCTTTTCCGCGTTCTCCGGCATTCGGATCCTCTTTTCCGATTTTATAAAGCGCAAGCCCGGCGCAAAGGGAAACGTTTTTGTTCGTCACGATTTTCCGCCAACTTTCGGCGCAGGTTTCAAACGGAAGAAATTCATTTTCAAATCCGAAATATATTTGTGGAATCAAAAGGTCGCAGAATCCTTCCTCGCTTCCCCATTTTTCAACGTCCGCAAAATAAAGTTCACGGTTCTTTTCGATGTTTCCGCCCGGACTTATGCTGAAAATTTTTTTCTTTGAGTTTTCCTTGACCGCACAGTATATTCCTCTGACGAGAGCATTCACGTTTTCCCTTCTCCAATCGGAAAGAGAAAGTGTTCCGTTTTTTTCTTTGTACTCTTTGAACTGTTCTTCGTCAATCTTTTCGTCCGCCGTCGGATAAAAATAATCGTCGATATGTATTCCGTCAACGTCATAATTTTCAAGAATTTCGCGAACACCGGAAATTATCATCTTTTGAGCCTTCACCGAAGCGGGAGAAAAAAACATTCCTTCGTCAAGCGAAACCACGTCCGGAAAGGAAAGCGTCCTTCCGGGGCTTTTTTCGCAAAGAGTCTTTTCGTCCCCTCCTTTCGGAAGAATCCGATAAGGATTTATCCATGCATGAACGGAAAGCGAAAAATTCCTTGCCTTTTCCGTTATTACCCGAAGGAAATCGAACGGAAGTTTTCCCCCCTGCTTTTTTGCAACGCACGAAGACGACGGAAAAATTTCGCTTTCGTAAATTGCGTCCGCAAACGGTCTGACGTGAACAAAAACGGTGTTCACCGAAAGCTTTTTGAGCTTTTCAAACTCCGACGAAATATAATCGGAAAACTCTTCCTCCGTTTCCTTCGGCGCATTTTTCAGCTCGGTATAGGAAAGCCAGACACCGCGGATTTTTTTTGAAAGGTCAAGGAAATTGTTGTTTTCGCCCTCATCGTCCGCACCGATGTTTTCGTCGCCGAAAGAGATTGTTTCGTCGTTCATTCTTTCGCTTTCGCAGGAAGCAAAAGAAAAAAGGAGAAAGACGGAAAGAATGACGCAAAAAAGTTTTTTCATAATTCAAAACTCCGGTATCACTTTACTTTTTTATTTCTTGCATTCTCCGCCTTGACAACGCCGAAAAAAAATAATAAAATATTCTCGATTAATCATCGGAGGTCAAAACCATGGCAATAAGAACGCAGGAAAAACTCATCACAAAAAAACACGGGAACTCAAACCTTGTTGTCTGTCCCGAATGCAAAAAGGAAGTTTCGTTTGCCCTTTTTGAAAACGTTGACGTTTCGCCCGTTGCTGCCCTTTTGAAAAAATCCAAAGGAAGCTGTTTTGCGGTCTGTCCGAACTGTGCAAAAGTTTTTTCGGTCAACGAAAACTATGTCCGTGAAAAAGAACGCGGAACAACCTGTGCAATGACTCAAAGCGACCTTTCCTTATGGACGAACAAACGATGAGTCCAAAACTTCTTTTCATTATAATATATTTTGCCTGCGTTTCGCTCATTTCCGTGCTTTTGACGGTCATTGACAAACACAATGCAAAGCGAAACCGCCGCCGCGTGAGCGAAAAAGCCCTTTTCCTTTCCGCAATCTTCGGAGGAAGCCTTTTTGAATACCTTACGATGAAGACAATCCGCCATAAAACTCTCCATAAGCGCTTTATGATTGGCCTTCCGATAATCTTCGTTCTTCAGGTCTTGCTGATTGCTTTTCTTTATTTCCGCTTTGTCAAAACGGGAATTGTCACCTTATAACATGATAATCACAAAGCTGCTGCGGTCAATAAAACACCGCAACAGCCTTTTTCTTTCAAACGCAGGGAATCATCAGCATTTTGTCCTCGGTAAGTGCCTCGCCCGAAAGTTCGTTTTCCTCTGAAATCGCTTTAAGCGTTGAGCCGTAGCGTTTTGCGATGTCCCAAAGTTTTTCTCCTTTTTTTGAATAATAAATTATAAGTGCGGCATCGTCCGCATTTTTTTCGTTCTCGTTCTGACTCGCAGTCATACAAACACGTTTCTGTTCGGCGGAAAAAACGTCAAACTTTCCTTTCACCGAAAACGAAAACTGAATTTTATCTCCGCCGAGGGCGGAAGCTTCGGCCTTTTCAACGGTGAGGCAAGGCTCGCAGATTATTTTTTGAACCTTTTCATGAAGCTTAGAATCAATCGAAAAGTCAAGGTTCTTTTCCGCATACTGAATGTTTCCGTCGGCGTCTTCAAAAATTATTCCGACGAGGATGCTTTCATGAAGTTCAAGCTTTTCACCGTTCGCAGAAACCGAGCAGGAACTTTTTACGCTCCTTGCGTCAATAATACTTTTTACGCTCTGACCCGAAAGTTCGGCCGTCCTTTTGAGCGTTTCGTCAACGTCGAAAGTATAGACCTTTTTGTTGAACTCGACGAACGAGTATTCGCCCTTGAGAGTGCAACAGGTTGAATAGCAATCGGTAACAATGTCAACGGACGTTTCCTGTGTACCCTTGACAAAAGCGCAAATTTTTCCGGCGATTTCCAAAAGTCGGTTGCTTCCGGAAGAATCCGAGCGCGGCTGAAGACTCAAAGAACGCACCGAAAGATTCACCGAGCATTCCGTCTCTTCCGTGATGTCCGGAATTTCGATAATCTGACTTATCGGCATTGAATGGCGGAAAGTTTCGATTTTTCCGTCCGATGAATCGGCGCAATAAACAATTTCGCAAACAAAGTCGCCTTTGACAAGGAGCTTTCCGCTGACTGCCTTTGCCGACTCAATCGAAGCGAAGCTGTCGCTTCGGATAATTTTCCCGATCGGTTCCTTATCCTGAGGAACCGAGGCCGTTTCGGACATATCAAAGCATTTTTCTCCGACGGCGGTCATGTTCACAACATCGGCCTTTTCGCGGAGCGTCTGCGCTCCGGACTGCTCAATCTGAGAAACAATTTTTATTTTTTCAAAGCAGTACGCTTTAAAAATCACCGAAACGTTTCCGTTCACGGAGAACCTTCTTTGACTCGCCGCGCGGCAGTTGATATACTCCGTGTCACAATCGCAGATTACGACCGCATCCTCCGGAAGATCTTTCAGTTCACAGCTTTTTGAAAGTTCGGTTTTTTGTTCAAAGCAATCGATTTTTTCGTCGGAATTCACATAAACAAGACGAATCAGAATCTCGCCCGAGGCGGTCACCGTCTCGCCTGTCCGACGAAGCGAGTTCACAAACGGAAAAACGCTGCATTTGAGAATACGTTTGATATCCGAGCAATAATCGGGAAGGCTCGGTTCAAAATCAACGCTCAGCTCGGCAGCAGAAGTATAGGCGCATTTCAAAGACGAAAGCTCTTCCTTTTTGAAATCAAAATTCATATTGACATCTCCTTTCGCCGTCCGTTCGGGCGGCGCTTTTCTTCATGATAAAGCTTATTCGGAAAAGCCGGAGAATATGACGGGGATAAAAAAAGGACCGCCGTTTTCCGACGGCAGTCCGAAATTTTTCTTTTCAGTTTTTAAGCGAATGCATCGGAGCGGGGATTCTTCCGCCTCTTGCGATGAATTCATCCGAACCGAACGGATGAACCGGCATAACCGGAGCAGAGCCGAGAAGGCCGCCGAATTCAACAATTTCTCCGACTTTCTTTCCGGGAGCCGGAATAATTCTGACAGCGGTCGTTTTGCAATTGACAACGCCGATTGCCGCCTCGTCCGCAATAATTGCACCGAGCGTTGAAGCCGGTGTGTCGCCCGGAACGGCAATCATATCAAGTCCGACCGAACAAACGCAGGTCATCGCCTCAAGTTTGTCGAGCTTCAAAGAGCCGCACTGCGCGGCGGCAATCATTCCCTCGTCTTCGCTGACCGGAATGAATGCGCCGGAAAGTCCGCCGACGTGGTTGCTTGCCATTACGCCGCCTTTTTTAACGGCATCGTTAAGGAGCGCGAGTGCGGCGGTTGTTCCGTGTGTTCCGCAGCTTTCGATTCCCATTTCTTCAAGTATTCTTGCAACGGAGTCGCCTTTTGCCGGAGTCGGAGCGAGCGAAAGGTCAACGATTCCGAACGGAACGCCGAGCCTTTCGGAAGCCTCTCTTGCAACGAGCTGACCCATTCGGGTAATCTTAAAAGCGGTCTTTTTGATCGTTTCCGCAACAACGTCAAACGGTTCACCCTTGCAGCTTTGAAGCGCATGGTAAACAACACCCGGACCGCTGACTCCGACGTTGATTACGCATTCGGGTTCGCCGACGCCGTGGAAAGCGCCCGCCATGAACGGGTTGTCCTCAACCGCATTGGCGAAAACAACGAGCTTTGCACAGCCGAATCCGCCGGTATCCGCCGTTCTTTCGGCGGTCTTTTTGATGATATTGCCCATGAGCGCAACCGCATCCATATTGATTCCCGACTTTGTCGAAGCAACGCAAACGCTTGAGCAAACACGCTCGGTAACCGCAAGCGCTTCGGGAATGGAATTGATGAGTTTCAAATCGCTTTCGGTGAAACCTTTGTTGACGAGGGCGGAAAAACCGCCGATGAAGTTTACGCCGCATTTTTTTGCGGCCTTGTCAAGCGAGACGGCGAGCGGAACGTAACTTTCGGCCTTGCAGGCTGCGGCAACAAGGGAAATCGGCGTCACGGAAATACGCTTGTTTACAATCGGAATTCCGAACTCGCGTTCGATTTGTTCTCCGGTTTCGACGAGTTTTTCCGCTTTTTTGCAAATTTTGTCGTATATTTTTTGAGCGCACTTTTCAATGTCTTCGTCCGCACAGTCAAGAAGCGAGATTCCCATTGTGATCGTTCTCACGTCAAGGTGCTGATTGTCAATCATGTCAAGAGTGCTGATTATGTCTTTCGGATTATACAGCATGGCAATACCTCTTAAACTCTGTGCATGAGCGTAAAGATATCTTCACGCTGAGTGTGAATAACGAGTCCCATTTTCTTTCCGAGTTCGTCAAGCTCCGAAGCGAGCTCGGCAACACCCTTCTTCGATTGAGCGGTTTCAACGAGCATTGTCATCGTGAAAAACTCATCCATAACGGTCTGGCTGATGTCAAGAATATTAACGTTGTTTTCGCTCAGAAGCGTGCAGACGGCGGCGATGATTCCCGTCGTGTCTTTTCCGGAAACGGTTACGATTGCTTTCATGTTTTGAGCCTCTTTCATACAGTTTTTTATATTATACTTTAAATCGTTAAAAAGGTCAATATAAAGAAGAAAAGCGAAAAACAGCAAACTGAATAATTATTTTACGCTTTTTCCGACTTTTTTTGATTTTTCCGTTCACAGAAAAGATTTTTCGTGTATAATACTTCTGAAAAAACAATGCGATTAAACAAAGGGTGGTTTCATGTTTTCAAGAGTAAACAGCGCCGGACTTTTCGGCCTCAAAACATATTCCGTCGGGGTTGAAGCGTCAATCGAAAGTCTCGGTCTTCCGAAGTTTGAAATTGTCGGCCTTCCCGACGCGGCGGTTTCGGAATCAAGAGACAGAGTACGCGCCGCAATGAAAAACAGCCGTTTTGATTTTCCTGTCGGAAGAATCACCGTCAATCTCTCCCCCGCCGACAAGAAAAAGGAAGGTCCGATGTATGACGTTCCGATTCTTATTGCGCTTCTCATCGCTTCGGGTCAGCTTTCGGCGGACGTTTCAAAGTGCTGCTTTTTCGGCGAGCTTTCGCTTTCCGGCCGGGTCAACAAAATCACCGGTGCGCTTCCGCTTGCAATTCACGCAAGAGACAACGGCTTCACCGAACTTTTTGTTCCGCTTGAAAACGCAAGCGAATGCTTTGTTGTGGACAAGGTGAACATCTATCCCGTCAAAGACGTAAAATCGCTCGTCGCTCACCTCAAAGGCACGCAGAAAATCAAAAAAATAGACAAGAATTTTTACGGCGAGTACGAATACCCGAAAGAATATATGTTTGACTTTGCGGACGTCAAAGGTCAGTACCAGGTCAAGCGCGCGCTTGAAATTGCGGCCGCCGGCGGACACAACACGCTGATGATCGGCCCTCCGGGTTCGGGAAAAAGTATGCTTGCAAAGCGTATTCCGTCGATTCTTCCGGACATGACGTTTGAAGAAAGCCTTGAAACCACAAAAATTTACTCAATCGCCGGCGCGCTTGCCGACAATATTTCGCTGATAAAATCCCGTCCGTTCAGGTCGCCGCACCACACAATTTCTGCGGCGGGGCTTTCCGGCGGAGGAAGAGTACCGCGGCCGGGCGAACTCAGCCTTGCCCACCACGGCGTTCTTTTTCTTGACGAGCTTCCGGAGTTTCCGCGCGTTTCAATGGAGGTACTTCGTCAGCCGATGGAGGACGGACAAATCACAATTTCGCGCGTTTCCGGAACGCTTACATATCCGTGCGAAGTTATGCTCGTTTGCGCGATGAACCCTTGTCCCTGCGGCTTTTACGGCCACCCGACGAAAAAATGCACCTGCCCGAAAGGCGCACCGGCAAAGTACCTTGCAAAGGTCAGCGGACCGCTGCTTGACAGGCTCGACATTCACATTGAAGTTCCGCAGGTGGACTTCAAAAAGCTCTCCGACGATACACTCGCCGAAAGTTCTGCAGAAATCAAAAAGCGCGTCAACGCCGCGCGAAAAATTCAGCAACAGCGGCTCAAAGGCACGGGCGTTTCCTGCAACGGAAAAATGACGCCCGCACTGACAAGAAAGTTTTGCGTACTCGACGAAAAGTCGAAGAATATGCTTGAAAAAAGCTTTGAAGCGCTCGGCCTTTCCGCAAGGGCGTATGACAAAATTTTGCGTGTTGCAAGAACGATTGCCGACCTCGACGGAAGCGCAAACATCACTCTTGATCACGTTACCGAAGCGGTTCAGTACAGAAGCCTTGACAGGAAGTTCTGGAGAGAGTGAAGTGACTTAGGTATTAATGTGAAAATCAACCGGGAACGATTGCTCGTTCCCGGTTTTTTTCTGTCGGTCTTTACTTTTTCTGCGTTTTTGTATATAATATAATTAAAGAATTCTTGAGTTTTCAAAAAAAGAAAGGATGCTTTATTATGAATCTTGCAAGGGTTTCCTCAAACGGTCAGGTAACCGTACCGATTGAAATTCGCCGTTCGCTCGGTCTTAAAGCCGGAGATAAAATTTTGTTTTTTCAAAAGCCAAACGGAGAAATCGTTATGACAAACGCTTCTGCTAATGCTGTTTTGAAAGCGCAAGAGGCTTTTGCCGGTGCAGCCGATGAACTGAACATCAAGAACGATGAAGATGTTCAAGCTCTTGTTGACGAATTGAGACACAAGGGAGAGTAAAATGCGGATTTTGATTGATACAAATATACTTTTTTCGGCTCTGCTTTTTCCAAAGTCAAAACCGGCATACGCTCTTTTATATGCCGCAAACAATCATCAAATCGTTCTGACTGACAGAAACATTTTTGAACTTCGTGAGATTATTAAAAGAAAAAAGCCGACCCTTCTTTCGGCCGCAGAAATTTTTCTTGCTCAGCTTTCTTTTGAATTGATTCCGGCTGTTGAAGATACGGCAAAAACAATTCGTGACGTTAAAGATCAGCCAATATTGAACGGCGCAATCATAGCCGACGTCGATATCATTCTTACCGGTGACAAGGACTTTTTGAGCCTTAATTTAGACCGTCCAAAATGCATGACTGCGGCAGAATTTTTAGAAAATGAGGGAGCAACCGCTTAACGGTGCTTCCCTTTTTTACTGTTCCCCATCCCTATACATCTGCAAATACTCAAGGTTTTTGAAACCCTTGCGCTCATAAAGTGCCCGCGCGCGGCTGTTTTCCGGCTCGGTTTCAAGGCGGTACCTTGCGGCGGGAACGTTCTCATAAAGGTACTTAAAAAAGTCCGTTCCGATTCCGTGACCCTGAAAAGCACTCCTGACGTAGAGTTCTTCAACCCAAACGAGCATTCCGCCGACTTCGTGCGAAAACATTTTATCAAGAAGCGCATAGCCGGCAATTTCGCCCTTGTCGGTTTCAAAAATATAGCACTCAAGATAAACGTCCGAACGCATAAGCTCGTCAAAAGTGCTGAAATGAAAGCTGTCGTCAATGTTATACAAAACGGCGTCGCTGTCATAAAATTCGCGTCCCATTTCGATAAAAACGTCTTTATCGGACGGCTTGATTTTTCTTATGGTGTAATTCATTTTTTAATCCTTTCAGTCATTGTCTTTGATAACAAGTTTTACAATATTTATCACAACGGCATACAAAACGCCGGCTACCGCCCAAATTATCCACGTCTTTTTCCAGCCGTCGGTCGCAAAGGACGCGGCAAGGTACACAGCGGTTGCAACGAGCCAGTAGACGGTTGAAACGCCCTCTTTAAGGCGGTTCTTTTCCTTTTTTTCGGTTTTAAATTCGCCCTCTTTAAGTAGCCGATCCATTGCGGCGTTTTGTACCCCTGCGGCCACAAAAAACGCGGAACCCGCACCGGCAAGCAAAAGAAGAACGCACACTCCGAAAACGGCATATCTTCCGTCAAGCAAAACAGACAAAGCAAAAAGCGGTATCGGCGAAAGAATACAAAGGCAGATTCCGATGATGTTGTAATTTACATACCGATTGCGAAATTTCTTTTTGCAGTCTTTCACCATTCCGTCAACGCCGTATCCGGTTTCAAACGGTTCGTTTTCAAGAAATTTATACTCCGCGCACGCCGAACCCGAAAGCACAAAAAGAACAACCGCAGCGGTGACAATAACGAGCAAAACGCAAAGCCCTATAATGCCTGCGGCGGTTTCGGACAAAGCGACCGGCTTACTCGGCAGTGAGCTTAAACCTGCAAGAAAAATCAAAAGTACGGGCGAAACGACACACAAAAAAGTTCCGACGGCGATTTTCACCGCAGAGCTTTTTCGCAAGGAGAGATACTCGTTCGCCTGCGCGAGGGAAACATTTCTTGCCACTTTGTATTCGTCACTTGTATATTCCTCGTTTTCAATTTCATCTTTTAAAAGGTAATCGGTTGTGACGGAAAAAAGCGAAGCGATTTCAAGAATCCTGTTAAGGTCAGGCACGGTTTGAGCCGCCTCCCACTTTGAAACCGCCTGACGCGAAACGCCGAGCTTTTCGGCAAGTTCTTCCTGCGACCAACCGTTTTTCTTTCTGAGACTGATAATCTTATCGGCAAATATCATTTTTTGACACCTCTCTGAAAAATTTTCATCTTCGTTTTTGCTTTGAGATTTTCCAAGTACGATACCGAGTATAGCGGAAAACAAAGCAAAAGTACATAAACCGGTGCCTTTCAATTTGTCAACCGACGGTTGCAAACGGCGCAAACGCCGAAATTTTGTTACAAATTTGATTGATTTGTTTTGATTTTGTGCTCATTTTGGCGAACTCCGTTTTTTCAAAAACGTGTTTTTGAAAAGTTTAATCTTTTTGTTTTATTCCTGAAAACCGATTTTTTGTCTGCGAATATAATAACACAGAGTGAACTTTTCGTCAACCGAACAAAAACTTTCAAAAAGAAGGTTTTATGCAATTTAACCGTTTAAAGCGTTCAATCGGCAAATATTTTTTGTAAGCTTTGATAAAACGAAAAAAATTTTCAAAAAATACTTGACAAATAAAATCAAAAGTGGTTTAATCATGTCAACAAATGAATATGGTTTTCTTAAACCGATGAGAAAGAGTGAGTAGGTTTTGTCTCCTTTTCTTTCAGAGAGCCGTTGACGGTGGAAATGCGGCAGAAAAAACAAAGCTGAATGGACTTTCGAGGGCGAACGGAAATGGAATTTTTTCCCGAGTATGTGAGACGGAGCAAGGCTCTCCGTGAAAAAAGGCCGGCATATGATTGTATGCGTAAAGCGGACGCGGAAGCGTTAAGCCGGGTGGCACCGCAGGATCAAGTTTATTTATCCTGTCCCAGCAAGAAATTGCAGGGACGGGATTTTTTATTTTTTCAAAACCGATACATCAAATATATAAGGAGTGACAGATATGAAGACCAAACGATGGCGATGGCGAAACAAACTTCGTCTTTCGCAAAACCCAAACATATCAAAAATTTATTATAACGCTTTAATAAAGAAAGGAATTTTACCATGAAAAAGATAATTGCTCTTGTACTTGCTCTTACACTCGTTTTTGCATTCGCCGCCTGCTCCGGAAAAGACAGCGACGCCACAACCGCATCCGGCGATTCTTCATCCGCACCGAACAGCGAAGCCGTAACATATAAAATCGGCATTTGCAACTATGTTGACGACGCTTCACTCAACCAGATTTATCAAAACATCGAATCAAAGCTCGCTTCAATAGGAAGTGAAAAGAACGTTAAGTTCGAGATTGCCTATGACAACTGCAACGCAGACCCGAACGTCCTCAATCAGATCATTGCAAACTTCGTTGCCGACAAGGTTGACCTCATGGTCGGAATCGCAACCCCGGTTGCAATGGCAATGCAGAGCGCAACAAAGGACAACAAAATTCCCGTTGTTTTCTCCGCAGTTTCCGATCCCGTCGGCGCAAAGCTCGTTGAATCACTCGACAAACCGGGCAGCAACGTAACCGGAACCAGCGACTATCTTGACACTTCCTCAATCATGAACCTCGTTTTTGCCGTTAACAGCAACGTAAAAAAGGTCGGCCTTCTTTACGACGTTGGTCAGGATTCCTCAACCGCAGCAATCGCAGCAGCTAAAAAGTATCTTGAAGAAAAAGGCATCGAAGTAATCGAACGCACAGGCACAACGGTTGACGAAGTTGTTCTTGCCGCTCAGGCACTTGTTTCCGACAAGGTTGACGCAGTATTCACCCCGACCGACAACACAATCATGAAAGCCGAACTTTCAATCTATGAAATTCTTTCAAAAGCAGGCATTCCCCACTACACCGGCGCTGACTCATTCGCACTCAACGGTGCTTTCCTCGGTTACGGCGTTGACTACGCAAACCTCGGCGAACAGACCGCAGAAATGATTGCAGAAGTTCTTCTTGACGGAAAAGACCCGGCAGAAATGGCTGTCCGCACCTTCGACAACGGCACCGCAACCGTAAACACCGAAACCTGCGAAGCACTCGGCATGAGCTTTGACGAAGTTTCGGAAAAAATCAAGCCGTTCTGCACCGCAGTAAAGAGCATCAAAACCGCCGAAAGCTTTTCTGACGCTCAGTAACAAATCAAAGAAATTTAACACGGAGTGATAACCATGGACGTTTCATCAGTGCTCAGCCTTTTACAAACCGCGGCGGAGCTCGGACTCATCAGCTCGCTGACAGTTCTCTCGCTTTTCCTGAGCTACTCAATGCTCAACGTCTGTGACCTTTCGACCGACGGCTGCTTCACCCTTGGGGCAGTCGTCGGCGCTATGGTTGCGGCGTCGGGTCATCCGCTTCTTTCAATTCCAGCCGCCATGTGCGCCGGCATCCTTTCCGGCTTCATCACCGCTTTTCTTCAAACAAAAATGGGAATCGACAGTCTCCTCGCCGGAATCATCGTCAACACCGGACTTTATTCAATCAACATTGCCGTAATGGGCAACACGTCGCTCGTTAATCTCAACTTCACCGAGACGATTTTTACAAAGGTAAAAGCCGCGCTTGAAAACACACCGCTTGCCGGCCAGTATAAGCTTGTCATTGCCGCGGTTGCCGTTCTCCTCGTCGTTCTTTTCCTTTCGTTCTTCCTCAAAACGAACCTCGGTCTTGCGCTTCGTGCAACGGGCAACAATCCGGACATGGTTCGCTCTTCTTCAATCAATACTTCAAAAATCATCATCATCGGCCTTTGCATTTCAAACTCGTTCACCGCCCTTTCCGGTTGCCTTCTCGCTCAGTCGCAAGGTTCGGCAAACATCGACATGGGAACGGGAATGGTTACGATCGCACTCGCTTCGCTCCTCATCGGCGGAATTCTTTTCAGCAAAAGGAAAAGCGTTGCGGTCAGAGCGGTTTGTGCTGTTCTCGGCGCAGTGATTTTCCGCCTTGTTTATACTGCCGCGCTTCGTTTCAATATGCCGGCATACATGCTCAAGCTTGTCTCTTCGGTAATCGTTATCATTGCGATTTCCGCACCGTATCTCAAAAAGCAGTTTCCGAAAATTAAGAGAAGGCTTGAACTCAGAAGAAAAAAGGAGGCGGCTTAAGATGATGCTTTCCGTTTCACACATCACAAAAACCTTTAACCCCGGAACAGTCAATGCAAAAACCGCACTCAAAGACCTTTCGCTTGACGTTGAAAAGGGTGATTTTATCACGGTAATCGGCGCAAACGGCGCAGGAAAGTCAACGCTTTTCGGCGCAATTTCCGGAACATTCCTCACCGACAGCGGACGCATCGTTCTTGACGGAACGGACATCACAATGATGGCTGAACACAAGCGTTCAAAGTCAATCGGAAGGCTTTTTCAGGATCCGATGCTCGGTTCCGCTCCGGCAATGAGCATTGAGGAAAACCTTGCGCTTGCCGCCCACCGAGGAAGCTGGATCAGCCACACAACGAAAAAGGACAGAGAGGACTTCAAAGAGCGCCTTTCCCTCCTCGGAATGGGACTTGAGGACAGAATGAAACAGCCCGTCGGACTGCTTTCCGGCGGACAAAGGCAGGCTTTGACGCTCCTTATGGCAACGATCAATCCGCCGAAGCTTCTTCTTCTTGACGAGCACACCGCCGCCCTTGACCCGGGTACAGCGGAAAAAGTTCTTGCACTCACCGAAAAAATCGTCAGCGAAAACAAGCTTACCTGCATGATGATTACCCATAATATGCAGTCCGCGCTCGACCTCGGCAACCGCACAATCATGATGAACAGCGGAAACATTGTTCTTGACGTAAGCGGCGAGGAAAGGAAAAACCTTACCGTTAACGACCTTCTTCAAAAATTCAAAGCAAAGGTCG
>JAUNFH010000177.1 GCA_030525185.1 Clostridia bacterium | reverse complement strand
CTCTCCCTCAGTCGGCAGAGCCGACAGCTCCCTCACAGGAGTGAGCCAAAGAAAAGGTCTGCAATAATTGTCTTGTTACAAAAAAATTCGGACAAAGTCAAAACAAAGCGGTCGGGTGTAAATTCAAAAAGAAATCCGTGCGGTTAAAGGAAGAACCTCAAAAAAAATAAGTCGTAGCACAGAAAGACAAAGTTAAACCGCACACTTCGGAAAGCCGACATTTTTAAGAATATATAAAAGCAGAGGCATGAAGCTCCACGCTTCATGCCTCTTTGAAAACGTTTTATTTCTTTGCGGTTCTGACTTTAATCACCGGTGAATACACGCTGTAAACCTTAACCTTTGAAACCGTCTTTGCGGCTCTGACTCTGAATTTGTAAACCGTGTTCGGCTTGAAAGTCATCTTTGCTTTTTTGAGCTGATTGTTTCCGATTGCCGCGGCAGGCTTTTTGACCGTTGCAACGGTTACCCACTTGTTGCCCTTTTGAATCTGAACTTCGTAGCTCTGCGCTCCCGCAATCTTCTGCCAAGCGAGTGTTACCGCATTACTCTTCGCCTTTGCGTTCACTTTTGTGATTCTTGCAAGGCCGGAATAGGCAACAACCGGATCGGAGTAATCGCCGTTGAGGGCGGCCGATGCGCCGAGCGCTCTGACTCTGAACCTGTATGCTTTGTTTGCGGAAATGTAATTCTTTCCGACGGTGATGCTGTTTTCGGTGACCGTGCGAACGGTTACCCATTTTTTGTTTTTCAGAATCTGAACTTCATATTTCTTTGCGCCGGCAACTTTGCTCCAATAAAGAGTGATTGAAGAAGCTGTTCTTGCCTTCGTCTTCACGGCCGCAATTTTTGCAACCTTTGTTGAGGCGGAAATTACCGAAGAATATTCTCCGAAAAGCGAACCCGAAACCGCTCTGACTCTGATTTTATAAGCCGTTCCGGCTTTGAGCGAAGCGATTGAAGCCGAGTTTGAAGTCACGGTTTTTGAAATCCACTTTGAACCGTTGTAATATTCGACGCTGTAGCCCTTTGCGCCGAGAACTTTGTTCCATGAAAGGGAAATGCTGTTTTTTCCCGGTACCGCTTTAAGTCCGGTAACCTTTCCGGGAACGATTTTGAAACTTACGTTCACGTCAGCGTTTCTGACCGCACCGTCAAGATGAATAACAGCCGAAGCCGTTCCCATGTTGACGTTGTTTTTGAGTTCCGCCGTGAACTGATGCTTCGGAATCGAAACCTTTTTTCCGTTGACGGTGACCGTGACCGATGAGGGGATAATCGCCTTTCCGTTATACGTCTGATTCGCGATCGTTGCGGCGGTAATGTTCACTTCGGTCGGATTGTCCGAAACCGCTTCGATAACTGCGGCCGCAACGTAAAGGAACGGCGGAACGATTGTTGTTTTCTTTTCGCTGAGTTTTGTCAAAACTCTTTCAACGGGAACCTGAAGCGACTTGTTTGAAAATCCCGTTTGGAACGGCGCCTTTGTGTCGCATTTTACGATTGCGGGAGTGCCGAACCAATTTTCAAGGAAGTTATAAACCATGTTGTAAAGAAGAACCGAAATGTTTGCTTTTCCGAAATCATCCGAAAATTTCACAACGACGAGATCAAAAGCTTTTTCAAGGTCAAAATCAAGAACCGCATTGAGGAAACCTTTGAAAAATTCTTCGCTCTTATATTGCTTTTTGCTTGCGGTCATGTTCCAAATCTTCGTTGTTCCGACGATTTTGTCGAATTTTTCAAAGCATGAGTCGGTTTTTTTCACGTTCAGATTGAGAGCTTTTGCAAAACCCTTGTCAAAAAGAACAACGTTGAGAACATCGTTCGCAACCGTCCAAACGTTCTTTCCCGTTCCGGGGCCGTAGCCAAGATCAAAAATTTTGTTTGCGGCGTATGTGAGATAATCGCCGAGAACGTTTTCGTAAGAAGCGGCCTTTTCGTTAACGGGAATTTCGTTTTTCTTTGCGGCGAGGATGAGAACAACCTTGAGTGCTTCGGAAAGATCTTTACATTTTGAAACCGCGTCGGCATACGCTTTGATTTCTTCGTCTCCACTGTTTTCGGCGGCAACGCTGTTGAGGATATATTTGAGAATGTCAACCGGTTTTGCGTTTTCGTTTGAGAAAAAGTGCTTTGAAACATATTTCAAAAATCTGCTGTAGTTTTGGCCGAGAAGTTTAATGTCACTTCCGTTCACCCAACCGGTAAAGTTCGGGAAAAACTGACAGATAACGTAGCCGTGAATATTGTTGAGCTGATCTTTGAGTCCTTTTGAAACGTCGAGCGGAAGGTTGTCCGTGTCAATCGTTTCGCCGTCAAAGACCATAATTTCGGAAAGCTTTTCGAGAGCTTCGCCTCTTGCTTCGATTTTTATGCTTTTGATGTCTTCAATGAAGTAATCCTTCCAGCCGCAGTCAAGGACGGTTGAAAAAAGCTGATCGACGGTGATTCCTTTTCCGAGCTTGAGGCCGGGAAGATATTCATCCATAAGTTTCGGAATGAGGTCGTCAAAAATGAAAGCGTCAAAATCCCTGAGCGCTTTTTGGTAAGCGGCGCTGTAACCTTCCGGGTCGGAGTTTTTGCTGTAAATGAGGCCGACAAGAAGGTCTTTGACCATTCCGGAAACGCCGTCTTTTCCGATAATATCTTCAAGATTCACAACGGCGTCAAGGACACCGAGGTTGATTGAACCGTCAACAACCTTTGAAATGAGCTTTGCGTTCGCCCCGAGAAGGTCAAGAACGTTATAAATTATTTCTGCGTCCTTTGCGCCCCTTTGAAACTTTGTTTTCCAATTTGAAAGGTCAAGATTTCCGATGTCGCCGAGGGCGAGCTTCGCAGTTGCGCTGACGAGTTTGTTATTGAAAATTTCGGAGAGGGTATCAATCGTTTTGCAAACGCCGTTGACGCTTCGGAAGTCGATTTCAAGGTATACCTCCGGTATTAGCGGCAGTAACGGCGATTTTTTGATGATAACGACTTTGTTATAGTAATTTTCCTTTTTAAGAACTTCATCAAGAAAATCAAGGACAAACTTTGAATTTTCCGTGTTTGAAGTTGAGAGGAAGTACTGCGCGCCGAGCGAAGATTTTGTTTCACCGTCGTTCGCCGCAAAAGAAAGCGTAACCGTTGAAAACGCAATCAGAACGCAGAGAACAACGCTCAACGCTTTTTTCAATGTTTTTTTCATGTGTATTGCCTCCTGAAATATATTTTTGGCGCCGAAAACAACATCCGACGTCCGAAGGTACTTTTCAAAGATCCGAACGTCTTCGGTTCTGAATCCATAATACAACATTTTCCCTTCCATAGTCAACACGAAGTGCGAAATCGGAGAAAAAACTTTAAATAATTGTTAATTAATAAACAATGTTCATATAATTGTCGAATTTCAGAGAATATTTTACAGCACTGATTTTAAATCAGATTTAAATATAATTTATACCCGTCAAAATTTCAAACGTGTTCCGTTTTAATCTTGCCTTCCTTTCCTTTCTTCGGTGAGGGAGAATTTCCACGTTGCGGTTTATTTTTTTGATGTTGTTCATTTAACCGCACGGATTTCTTTTTAATCCACACCCGACCGCTCCGCCGGGGGTACAAAACCGTCGGTGCCCATTGTTTTAAAGTAAAGATTCAAAACAATAAAATTATTCCGTTCCTCATGCGGATTTTAAGCATTGACTTTTCCACTTACACTTACTTGAATGTTGAAAATTTTAAGGAAATGATAACCTTTTGCACCGTAAATATTTACAGATAAATTCTGAAGTTAAACCGTACAAATACACAAAGAATTTATATGGTGAAAACGGTTAGGTTTAAACGGAAGCCTCGCGGGACTCCCCTACTATGAAAAATTAAGGCAGAACCTAAAAATCAACCGCAAGAAATCCGCGAAAAGAAGGAAAGCAAAAACAATCTTTTTAGTTTTCTTTGACTGAAAACCATGACAGAGTGTGGTTTAAAGATAATAGCGGATTGGTGTTTTTAAAAAGAGAGATCAGCAGACGAAACCGTTGTAGACGCATCGGAAGCCGATATTTTCCTTTTTCCCCCGCAAAAGGGAAAT
>JAUNFH010000176.1 GCA_030525185.1 Clostridia bacterium | reverse complement strand
AAGCAAAAGAGCAGCCGACAAGAGCGAAACAAGTGATTTCCGAATTTTTTTCATTTTTTCTTTTCCTCCCAAAACGTTTCGGAACTTTTCAAAAAACATTCCGTAATTGTATTAATAATATTGCAAAATTATAAATTTGTCAACTCGTTTTAAAAACAATTCCGTCGTTCGGCGCTTTCTTTCCGAAAGAACCGATCACTTCGTTGTCCGTAAAAAAACGGTAACAAAATACACAAATAATTTTTACTTTTGCTATTGCACAATCCGTGCAAATATAATATAATAACCTCGTATCATTTTGTGCAACGGCTGTTTTTGCGGCCGTCGCTTAGAAAAATCGGCAATCGCCGTTACAGAAAGGAAAAAAGTTATGGCAAAAGACAAAAACCCGGATTCAAAAATGAATTTTGATCCCGAAGTAAAAAAAGGTTTAATTATTGCATTGGTTATCGTTCTCCTCTTTTCAAGCGGAAACTTCCTCGGCTCTCTCATGTCCGCGGGAAAGGCGATTGACAAAGCTTCGTCGGACGTTGCAAGCGCCGTCTCAACTCAGCCGGCAACGACCCAACCCGCGGCAACCGAACCTCCGGCAACTCAGCCCGCAGCATCGGAAAGCACCGCTCCCGCAGCCGACTCCTCGGCTCCCGCGGCAGACAGCACGGCTCCGGCAAACAACAACGCTTCAACCGGCGCACCGTCGTCAAAAGCCGACATCGTCAAACTTTACAACGAAAGCGCAAACAAAGTTAAAACAAACGCTTCAAAAGTTACAAGAAACTTTGAAGACCTTCAGCATAACGACCAGTACACCGAAATGCCCGGTGCACTTCAGTCAATCGGCTCCGGTCTCATCAGCTCCTTCCTTAAGAAAGACGAAACTCCCGTTGATTACACCGGCGCAGACATCGCCGCAAACTTCCCGGTTAAAGGCGAAAGCTATGTCAGCAAGATTACCGAAGCCGACCTTTCCGACGCAACCTGCACCGACGACGGAACGAATTACAACATTACACTCAAATTCAACGAATGCACCGACCCGACCAACAACGGTTGTGCCGTTGCTTTCAACGTCATTAAGCCTGACGAAGTTTACTCCGCCGCAAAGGTTGTTAAGAGCTTCAGCGTAAGATATTACGACGCAACAATCGAATGCAAAATTGACAAGGCAACAGGAAACATGACTTGGGCAAAGTTCACCCTTCCGATGGTTATGAGCGTTACCGCTCAGGTTCTTGCAACCCTTGACGCAAAAGTCGGAATGACCTTCATCGACGATTACACCATCACTTATTAATCACAGCAAAAATTTTCCTCACATCGGTTTTCCGGTGTGAGGATTTTTTATTGCAAAAAAAGCCCGGCGTTTTTTCTTTTTGAAACGCCGGGTTCAATTTTTTCTTTATCTCTGATAGTACTCGATATATCTGTCAATGCAGGCGGCGATGATTCTTCTTGCCTCTTCGTTGTCACAGATTTCCGAAACCGTTGTCGTGTGGTCGTGTTCAAGGGTTTTATAAACCTCAAAGAAATGCTTGATTTCTTCAAAGCGGTGAGAAGGAAGCTGTGAAACGTCCTCATATGTGTTATAGTTCGGGTCGTTAATCGGAACGGCAATAATCTTTTCGTCGCTCATTCCGCTGTCGGTCATTTTGAGAACGCCGATAGGCTTGCATTCAACAATTGTCATCGGGCGGATTTGTTCACTGCAAAGGACAAGAACGTCAAGCGGGTCGTTGTCGCTCGCATATGTCCTCGGAATGAAACCGTAGTTTGCGGGATAATGGGTTGAGGTGAAAAGAACGCGGTCAAGCTTGAGCATACCAGTTTCCTTGTCAAGCTCATATTTATTCTTTGTTCCTTTTGAAATCTCAATAACGGCATAAAACTGATCCGGCTTAATTCTCTTCGGTGAAATATCATGCCAAATATTCATAAAAATAACATCTCCTTGATTTTTCGTTTGTTCAACAATCATTGTAGCAGAAAAGACGGAAAAAGGCAATATTTTTTTGCTTTCATTTGGTTGACGGCGAACAAAAAAGAAAGAGCGGCCGTGAGAGCCGCCCGATAAAAAGGCACTTTTGAGTTTTTTACGCCAATTTTATTCCGCTCCGTCAGCCGAACGGATTGCACTGATGTAATAAGAATCGCCGTTTTTTCTGAGAGTGATTTTAACATACTTTGACGGGTCGGGTTTCACATAGTTCCCGTTTTCGTCTTCCTTCCAATCGTTTCCGGAAAGATAGCCGACGGAAAGAGTGACCGAATCGCTTTTTTCCCGGGCGCCGAGAACGCTCGGCGTATAAAGCGGGGTGATTCCCGTGATCGGAATGATATACCGTCCCTTTTTTTCGCTGTACTTAAACTCGATTCCGCCGCCGTCGGCCGAGGTATGCCGAACTTCAACGTCGGGGCCGAAAAGGCGATGAAACTCCTCTTCAACGTCCTTTTTCGGAATGAGCATTCCTTGGTCGGAGTAAGCATATTTGTCCGCGTCAAGTCCGCTTTTGATAATTGACCAAATTGAAATTGCAATGAGCTGGCTTTGATCCGCCTTTGAAACGTCGTCGAAAGTGTCCGGATCGTTCATAACAACGGGACTGATGAAATTTTCGTATTCTTTGAACTTCGCCGCATTGTTGTTCGATTTTGAAACCTTCCCGGCAACGAAGAAAACCACGCTGACAACCCCGATCAAGGCAAAAAGAAGAACAACCGTTCCGACAATCAAATTCGCCGCTTTTGTTTTTTTCACGTTTTCCATAGCGTCTTATCCTCTGATTTGTCCGTTCCCTCTGACAACATATTTGAAGCTGACGAGTTCGGGAAGGCCGAGCGGTCCTCTTGCATGGAGCTTTTGGGTTGAAATTCCGATTTCCGCGCCGAAACCGAATTCGTTTCCGTCGGTGAAGCGGGTTGAAGCGTTGACGTAGACGGCGGCGCAGTCAACCTCAGACGTAAATTTCATGCTGTTTTTATAGCTTTCGGTCACGATGCATTCGCTGTGTCCGGTTCCGTACTTTGAAATGTGTGCAATTGCCTCGTCAATGTTTTCAACAACTTTTACGCTGATTTCATAGCCGAGATATTCTTTTCCGAAATCTTCTTCGGTTGCGGGAACGACTCCGGGGATGATTTTTGCGGTTTCTTCGTCGCCGTGAATCAAAACGTTCGCCTTTTCAAGTTCCGCTTTTGCAATCGGCAAAAACTCCTTTGCAACGGCTTTGTGAACAAGAAGGCTTTCGCAGGCATTGCAAACGGACGGACGTGAAACCTTTGCGTTGTAAAGAATATTCTTCGCCATTTCAAGGTCGGCGGATTCGTCAACATAGACGTGGCAATTTCCCGTTCCGGTTTCGATTACGGGAATGGTTGAGTTTTGAACGCAGGCTTTGATGAGACCCGCTCCGCCGCGCGGAATCAAAACGTCAACATAATCGTTCATTTTCATCAGCTCGTTTGCGCTTTCTCTTGAAGTATCCTCAACGAGCAAAATGCAATCTTCGGGAAGTCCGGCTTTTTTCACGGCCGAGCGCATAACGTCGGCAATCGCTTTGTTTGAGTTGAACGCTTCCTTTCCTCCGCGGAGAATGACGCTGTTTCCGCTTTTGAGGCAAAGGGCGGCCGCATCGGCGGTCACGTTCGGACGCGCTTCAAAAATCACGGCGATTACACCGAGCGGAACGCTGACTTTTTCAATTGAAAGGCCGTTCGGTCTGACCGAACCGGAAATTGTTTTTCCGACCGGATCGTCAAGAAGGGAAACTTCTTTTACACCGGAAGCCATTGATGCAATTCTTTTTTCATCGAGCGAAAGGCGATCAACAAGCGACGGTTTCATTCCGTTTTCCTTTGCGTTTTTGACGTCAAGTTCGTTTGCGGCAAGGATTGTGCCCGTGTTTTCAAGGAGCGCATCGGCAATTTCATTGAGCGCGGCGTTCTTTTCCGCCGTGCGTGCGGTCATAAGATATGCTTCTGCTTTTTTTGCGCGTTTTCCGAGTTCTGTGAGCATTATGTTTCACCTCTGTAATATCTCTTATCTGTTATGTATTTTATTATCTCGGTAGCGACAGGCGCATTTCCAT
>JAUNFH010000032.1 GCA_030525185.1 Clostridia bacterium | reverse complement strand
TGAACCAATCTGTGATAATCCATGAAACACGTCTTATTTCGCCGTATTTTCCGCTTGAAACAAGTTCTTTCATCTTACGGTAAACGCAATTAGTGCGCTGATTGAGCATAAGCGTATATGTTTTATCGGACTTTGACGCAACTTCAAGAAGCTCACGGACCTGCTTTGTGTATACTCCGGCCGGTTTCTCACTCATAACATGAAGATTATTTTCAAGAGCTTCAATCGCAATTGAAGGGTGAACGTAATGCGGAGTCGCAATAAGAACCGCCTCGCAAAGTCCGCTTTTAATCAGTGACGAAGAATCCGAAAACGTTGTAACGTTCGGAAGCTTTTTCTTTGCAGAGTCAAGCCTTTTTTCATCAATATCGGCAATACACGTTATTTCAATCTCCGGCATTTTTTCGGCAAGATAGTTTTCGATATGAGCCGTACCCATATTGCCAACGCCGATTATTCCGAGCCGCAATTTTTTATCCATTGTTTTTTCCTCCAATCGGGTCATAATCAAATATAATACAGTATATCACCAACTTCTGAATATGGCAAGAGTTCCCGAACGAAAAGGCTTATTTATAACTTTCATAACAGCTTTTTCGACTTGCTTAATTTTTAAATCAAAGCTGTGATAAAATAAAAAAACGTACTGTCACTCACTATATGCAATATGTCCCCCGATACCGGACAGCCAGTATTGGGGGTCATATTACTTTATGATACAAGTTTTGAAAACTCTCGCCATACTCCGCAAAGTACAGTATTCAAGTCAATCAACTACTCTCAGTTGAAACATTGCGAGCTACAGCGAGGTAAGTGACATGGCTGATTATATACAAATTAAGAAAATAAATATTGCTTCGGAAATTTCTTAAATAAAAAACTTCATTAATATCAGGAAAAGCTTTAAACGGCAATTTTAAATCGCTTAAGAGATAAAAAGCCAAAAATTCCTATAAAGCAAAACCGCCATGAGATTAACCCACGGCGGAAACGCTTATTCATCTAAAAAGCTTCGATTGCTTTTTTACAACCTGTGCTTGTGAAAATTCCTTGGCTTTGCACTTTTCTTTGAAACGTGCGACAAGGTCTTTAGGGAGTTGAACACTTACAGCTCCATAAGTTTTTAGTTATAGCAGCGTTTTACTTCCGAGGAAGTATGAGTTTTACGCTTCTCTGTTTCCATGTTTGCCACTCCTTAAAGTTTTAATAATATCAATCGTGAGCAGTAAAGAAACTGCACCGCAGATAATTCTGAACGGTATACTGTTGCTTTTGCTTGAAAATATCATTAATATGGTAAGAAACATAAGTAAGAAAAAACCAAAAAGAAAAGCTTACCACCGATAGAAAATCGAACTTGTAATCGAAGCGGTAATCGCAATAGCTACTTTAATACAAGCAATCCGTTGGTGGTAAGCAAGAGGGGCGAAAGTCCCTCTCCCTTTGGGGAGTTCATTATAACACAAAGAAAGGAGTTTTTCAAGTGAAGAAAAGCGATTTTATTTTCTTCCTGTTGCCCATACTTTTTGATATTATTATACTGTACTTTTTACCGTTTCTGCGTATTTTTAGCGGATAATTTTCAAGAGATGATCGAAACAAAAAAGCCTGCAACCCATTAAAACATAAGGGATTACAAGCTTTTTCATGTGGCCCGCCCGGAGGGATTCGAACCCCCGTTCTTCAGAATCGGAATCTGCTGCGTTATCCAACTGCGCCACGAGCGGAAATATTAAGCGGCAGAAAAAAGACTGCCGCCGTTTTTTGAATTATGACAATGCTCTTTCAAGCCACGTTGTTCCAATGTCAAGAGCGCTGTAAAGACCTTTTTTCTCGGTTTTATGAGCAATTCGGTCATGAGGTCTTACATCGGGATCGGTATTGATGAGCTGAACCGAAACGCGATCTGCCATTTGAAGTCCGTTGACGTCCTTCGTTGAAAGAATCTGAAGCATCAGAACGAAATCATCACTGAGGCTTCCGTAATATATGGTGTTGCCCTTTCTGACAAGCGGGCGGTTCTTATACATAAGAAACTCGTTCTTTTTCTTTGCTGCCATAGTTACACTCCCTGTTTGAATTATTTATCCCTGAGATAGCTTCTGACAAGCTCCTGCAAAAGCTCGTCGCGATCAATTCTGCGGATAAGGCTGCGTGCATTATTGTGAGTTGTGATATAAGTCGGATCTTCGGAAAGAATGTAGCCGACGATCTGATTAATCGGATTATATCCCTTTTCAACCAAAGCGGCATAAACGCTTTTCAAAACCTCCTCCATTTCGTTCGGTGTGTTCTGATTAAGGTTAAATTGCCTGGTACTGTCGTTCATTCCGGACCCTCCGTTCAAAAATATTTTTATTCATTATACATCATCCGTTCAAATAAAACAATGGTTATTTGAAAAAAAGTTGTATATTGTCTACAGAATAGTTTTTAACATGCTTACGCAAAATACACAGATTTGATAATAATAAGTAATTTTTACTGTTATCATTGACTTTCACATTGAGATAATATAAAATTATCGAGGTTTTATTATATGACGGAATATCAAAAATACTGTTTTAACGGAGATGACCAAATGAAAAAGAAAATTTTCAGCCTCAGCTTATCAATCATTCTTCTTTTCACCGCCCTTCCTTTTGCCGTCGTTGCGACAGAAGAAGAGTACCCGGTTGTTATTGATTCCGGATACATGACTTCTCAGATTTTTCTTTTTGACGACGAAGGAAAAATTGAAGATGTTGCATGGTATCCGGATCTTTTTACCATGCTCAAAGAAACATTGAGAGAAATTCCCGGATTCATTGAAGGCGGCTTAAAATATTTGAAAAACAAAGATACCGAACAACTTTCAAACGAGCTTGCGCTTTCCGTCGCGAATGTACTTGAAAAAATGAAACGCCACCCGGACGGAACGCCCGTATACAATTCCGGAGTATGGCCAATTGCCCCGGAAGAAAGCAACATGAAATACATTAAAGACAACATTACAAAAATCCGTCACCTTTGGGGAACAATCCACGAGGGCAGATACATGGATAACCTCTGCGAAAAAGTCGGTGCGGAAAATGTTTTTCAGTTTTCGGTTGACTGGCGTCAGGAAATTATTTTCTGCGCCCGTGACCTCGGAAAATATATCAAATCCGTACTCGATTATACAGGTGCAAAAAAAGTCAACATTCTCAGCGAAAGTCACGGAGGTCAAACGACCGGAACATACATTGCACTTTGCTCAATGGTTGGCAAAGGCGGAAAGAACGCGGAAACGCTCGCTTCTCTCTTGAGCATGAAAACCGAAGATCTCAAAACATATTTTAATCTTGATTATATCAATAACGCTGTTCTTAATTCTCCCGCAATCGGCGGAGTTCAAATCACATACGACTTTCTTTCGGGAAAATCACATGTTGACCTTCCGCAGGTAATTGAATTTGCTCAGGCTGCACTTAATCCGCTTTATTTCACTCTCGGCGGAAACAAGTATGTCTCCGAAAGTGATTTTGAACTTCTTCTTTCGTTCATTAAACTTGATTTGCTCAACAAGGTAGTTGACGACGGAATACAGACGGATCGTTTTTCAAGTGTGATTCTCTCCTTCGGAAGCGTCTGGGACTTCGTTGAAGCGGATCATTATGACGAAATTAAGGAAATGTATATCAACACTCCCGTCAAACAAAAAGCTTTTGCTCCGATGCTCGAAAGAACCGATTTTTCTCATTATACAATCATGCCGAATCTCAACGAGTATCTGACATACGCAAGAGAAAAAGGCGTCAACGTCAACATCATTTGCGGAACAGACATTTCTCCCGCAACGGGAAGCGCAGTCAACAGCGACTGCATTGTTGCAACGAAAACAGCTTCGGGCGCAAAACTTTCGGACTGCGGCAGCAGGTTCAGCGACGGTTACAAAACCAACGTTGACGATCCGTCAGTAAAATGCAAAAACGCATCGCACAATCACGTTTCTCCGAGAATGAACCTTGACGCGGCATATGGTTATCTTCCGGAAAACACATGGTATATTGACGGCCAGTTCCACGCGCAGTATGCTTATGACAGTTATGCACTTGTACTCACCGACAAACTTCTTCTTACAAGTGATCTCAAAGATGTTCGTTCGGACATTGCTTTTCCTCAATTTGAAGCAACATACAACGCAAAGTATGCAATTCATGCGGCGTTTGACAAATCGGAATACGGAAGAGCCTCAAGCGATGATTCCGCTCTTATAATCAAAAATCTTTCAGAAAAAAGCAACATAGAAATCGTTGCAATAAAAGTTAACGGCGCCGATATCGCCTTTGAAAACGCAACGGGAAAAATCATAAATCAAGGTTCAGAGATTACAGTTCCCCTTTCTTCAAAAATAAACGAAGAAGGCAGAAAGAACTTTACTGTTACGGTGTACTATCTTGAGGACAATTCGACATTTGCACTCGGCGTAAGAGAATTCAATTTTTTAACCGTAAACGACAAAAACGCTGAATATGACGAGAGCAATCCTCAAACAAAAGTTCACATGAAACCGGTTTACGTTTCAGCCGACGACGTTAAAACAACTCTTTCAAACTTCGGCTTTGACGTTCAGATTAAAGCTTTTACATTGATTATCAGACGAATCTTCAACATTCTTACATTTTCAGTTTTCAAAACCAAATAAGCAAGATTAACATTCAAAAAAGACTGTCGGATAACACTTCCCGACAGTCTTTTTTCTTAACTGTTATGCGTGGCTGTATACGTTGCCTTTTGTCATATTGATTCCCTTGTAATACATCATTTCGGAAACCGTAACAAGCTGATAGCCTTGGTTTATGAGCCACGGAACTATGACTTCTGCGGCATTTCCAGTTGAAGAATACAAGTCATGCATCAAAACAATCGAACCGTCTGTGACATCGGATTTGACGCTTGCAATCACCTTGGCCGTGTTTCTGTGCTTCCAGTCAAGCGTGTCAACCGACCAATTGATTAGCGGATAATTAACAAGTGACCTCACTCTGCTGCTTGTCGAACCGCCGGGCGCTCTGACTATCGAAGCGTTTTTTCCGATGCATCTTTTTATTGCCGCGTTCGTTGTTGAAATTTCGGATATCACCTGAGAATCGGAAGCTTCCGTAAGTGTTTTATGGTTATATGTATGATTTCCGATTTGGCAACCGAGTGAGTTGGCACGTCGAATACAATCGCTGTAAGTTGAAACTCTTGAGCCGACAACAAAAAACGTTGCCCTTGCCCCGTATTTTTCAAGGACATCAAGAATCTGGTTCGTTACCGGTCTGTAAGGACCGTCATCATATGTAAGCGCAACCATTGGCTTTTTCGGATCAATCAATTTTGCGAATGAAGCTTTTGAAAGAGCGCTTACGGATTTTGAATCAATAAACGAGCAAACTTTGTAAAAAACATACTCTCCAACAGGTGCATTCTTATCGTGATATGAATTCGTTCGGGCGGTTCCTATTTGTTTCCACGAACCGTCATAAGTTTTTCTGAATACCTTATATCCGTTTGCACCCGGGACACCTTTCCATGAAAGAAGAACAGAATCAAGTTTTCCCTTTGCGACAAGCCTTCCGGGGACGGCAACAAAGCGATTTGAAACAATATTCGCATTTTTTGCGGACATTGCCTTTCCGATTACACGGCGCACCTGATAACTGTATTTTTCTCCGCTTTTTACCCTTGAGTCGGTATAACTGTTTGAATTTCCGGAAAGCGTTGCTATTTTTTTCCAATTTTCGCTTCCTTGAATTCTTCTGTAAACACAAACAGAAGAAAGATTTTTACTTCTTTCAAAACGAAGGCGAATTCCGCTTTTAACGTTTTTTACCGCTTTGATTCTCGGAACGGCAACATACGTTTTGCTCTTTGGGTTCGGACTTTGTAGGCTTTTAAGTTTACCGTTAAATGCTTTGACGACATACTTATATTTTACGGTGTTTTTTACTGTTTTATCGATATAAGAGTTCTTTCCGCTTTTAACTTCATCAATTTTTTTCCAATTCTCCGAACCGCTTTTTTGGCGGTAAACAATATAGCCTTCGGCATTATCGACACGGATCCACGAAACGCAAAGTCCCTGTTTTACGTTTGAGACGGATTTCATTTTAGGTGCCTCGGGTCTTATTTTATATCCCTTGGCCGAAACCGAAATCAAAACCAATCCAATAAGAAAACATGAGGAAGCCAAGGAAAGTAAAGTTTTAAAAATCCTTTTCATACAAAATCTCCTTTTGTTTTAAAAGCCCCTTGAAGAGCCGCCTCCGCCAAAAGAGCCGCCTCCGCCGGAGAATCCTCCGCCGCTTCTGCCGGATGAAAAGCCGCCGCCCGAGGAAAATCCTCCGTAATATGTTCTTCCGCGATAGCCTCTTCCGCCTGTTCCTCCGAACGGTTTTACAAAGGTAAGAACAACAACGATGATCACAACGGTGATAATTGCCAAAATTTCTATGAAGTTATAAGAATCATCATCGGAATCATAATCATAATCCGAAACGGCATTGTATCCGTTGTCGGGGTCAAGACCGTATTCAATTCTGACCTCATTAACAAGAGAATTGTAAACCGAAGAAAGTCCGGATGAAAAATCGTTCTTTTTGAAGTAGTTCATACCGTAAGTATCAAGTATTCTTCCTGTTTTGCTGTCCGGAAGAGCACCCTCAAGTCCGTAGCCTACCTCAATTCTGACCTTTCTCTCTTTCACGGCAAGAAGAAGCAAAACACCGTTGTTCTTATCACCGTCTCCGATTTTCCAAGATCGTGCCATTGTCAGCGAATAATCTTCTATACTGTTGCCGTCAAGAGTTTCAATCGTTGCAACGACAACCTGAGCTTTGCACTGATTATACAGCCTTTCGCCTGCTTTTTGAATTTTTGCTTTATCCGACGATGAAATTACACCGGCAAAATCATTGACAAAAAATTCATTCGTCGGTTCGGGAACAGACAGAGCAAAAGCAAACGTCAGCACAGAACCGGAAATTATAAGAATTGCAAAAGCAAAGGATAAAAATTTTTTCATAATTTAATTAAAACTCCAAGCTGGGCGTTGTCAACGAATTGTCGTCCGCTTTAAAAAATTCTGCCTTTTCAAAGTTAAACATTCCGGCAAGAATATTTTTCGGGAACTTCTTGATCATTGTATTATATGACTCAACAGCTTCATTGTAATCTTTTCTCGCAACGGCTATTCTGTTTTCCGTTCCTGAAAGTTCATCCTGAAGTGCAATAAAATTTGAGTTTGCTTTGAGTTCCGGATATGCTTCCGTAACCGCGTTAACCCAAACCGAAATTGCTCCGTCAAGTTTTTCGCTCGCTTCGGAAAGTTCCTGAGCGTTCGACGCCTTTGAAACCGCAGATCTTGCTTCTGTAACGGAAGCAAGGGTTTCCTTTTCATGCTTTGAATAACCCTTAACGGTTTCGGCAAAATTCGGAATCAAGTCAGCGCGACGCTGAAGCTGCGTTTGAATATCAGCCTGCTTTGTTTCAACTTTGGTCTGTGCTTCAACGATCGAGTTGTAGCTTCCGGCAACAGAGCCGATTAATATTCCGATTACAGCAATAACTGCAACGACAACAATAAGAATTTTCTTTCCTTTCATAATAAGTACCTCCATAAATTCATTGTTAATCAACAATTCTTCAGATTAATTATATCTTATTTTAATTCAAAAGTCTACCGAATTACAAAAGTGTAATTTAAAATTAATAATTTTTTCGCATGCAAAATAAAAAGTGACAACTTAAAAGCCGTCACTGAAAATTAAATTTTGTTTTTTTAAACACCAAGGCAGCTGTCACTCTTTTTCTCGCTTTTAAGATATACGGTTAAAGTTCCTTTGCTGTCACATGAGGCGAGAAGAATTTTGCTCATATCGGTCTGATTTTGATTTTTAAGCCGGTTGAGAAGCCACGTTCGGTCTTTCCCGATTGAGTCAAGACTTTTTTCAATAATCTTTCCGTCAATGACGACATTTGCCACAAGCATATCTTGTGTCACGGTGATTTTCAAATCCTTTGGAGTCACCGGACGGTTTTCTGACACCGGAAGAAAACTTACTCTTCCGTTTGGTTCCAAAATTGCCGTATCTATTTGTGTTATATCAAAATATCCGTTATTCCTACACTTCATCAAAAATTCATTGACATCGAGATGAGATTTTTTGAAACCTTCATAATAAAGACGTCCGTTCTTCATAAGCAAGGTCGGGTTTCCGACAATGAACCGACGCATTGTAATCGACTTGTCGGTGAGTACCGCAACAAGAATCGAAAAGATTCCGTAAATTATCATCGCAATAAGAATTTCAAGAAGCTCTTCCCTTTCACAGGTTGCAAGCTCGGCCGCAATTGACCCGATTGTTATTCCGTTGATATAATCAAAAAGACTGAGCTCGGAAAGCTGGCGATATCCGATCAGACGCGTTATCGCAAACAAAACAACAACCGAGAGAACGGCCGTTAAAATCACCTGAACGTATGACATAAAACGCACTCCTTTTTTGTTATTGTTCATCAAATCGTTCCGTATATACACTGAATATTTTCGCAGCAAAAAGGAAAAATATACTCGGTGATTTTTATGAAACTTATTGCAAGCTTTTTGATCGGTTACGTTTTCGGGAACTTTCAAAGCTCATATATCTTTGTAAAGCTTTTGAAAAAAAGAGATATACGCGAAATCGGCTCTGGAAACGCAGGAACGATGAATACTTTTTTGAATGTCGGTGAAACAATCGGAATTCTTGTTCTGTTTTGTGATATGCTCAAGACAATCATTCCGGCAATAATTTGTACCATTTTCTTTGGAGAAATTGATGTCGGAGAAATTATTTCAATCTGCTCGCTCGGCGTTTTTTTAGGCCATTGCTTTCCGTTTTGGCTCGGCTTCAAAGGAGGAAAAGGTGTTGCCGTCGCCGTCGCGTTTGCTTTGACGCTTGATATAAGAAATTTCCTGACGGCAGTAATTGTTGCCGGGATATTCGGCATTTTGATAAAATCTGCGACCTACGGTTCATACACTTTTGCAATCATGCTTTTTGTCTGCGCCGTTGATTTCGGCTACGGAAAGTGGGTTGTTCTTTCTGCTTTCATTCAAAGTCTTGCGATTGTTCTTCTCCACATCAGAGGGAAAAGCCGTCTTGTTGCAACAAAATGAGAAAAAAGGAGCGGTTACACCTTCCCGGATGCAACCGCACTTTTAAATTATTTTTTGAGAAGGTATGTCCTTGTTTCATAAGGTTTCGTCATAAAACCGTTGTGAACAATCGGACACCGATCATAATTTGAAAGAACAAGTTCGGCCTTCTTGAGATCAAAATCTTCAGGTGCTCTGAAAGCAATTTCACCGTCTGAGAACGAATTGATAACAATCATCTTATCGCCCCGATACTCCCTTACATAAGCAAAAATCTTTGAGCAGGTTCTGAGCATTTTGAATGAGCCATATTTGACAATATCATTTTCTTTCCGGAATTTGAGAAGCTTGCGATAAAAATTAAGAATTGAATTTTCATCGGCTTCCGCAGCCTTAACGTTGATTTCTTTATAATTCGGGTTGGTATAAAACCAAGGAGTTCCGGTCGTGAAACCTGCGTTCGGACTGTCATCCCACTGCATTGAGGTTCTTGCATTGTCTCTTGCGGCACGGTGGCAAACCTTAAGAAAGCGCTTTTCAGAAAAACCGAGAGCCTTAAACATTCCGAAATTGTTAATTGTTGAAACATCCTTGTAAATATCAAGTCTGTCAATCTCTTTGGCATTGGTCATGCCGATTTCCTGACCCATATAGATAAACGGGGTTCCGCTCTGAAGAAAGCACATTGAGGCGAGCATTTTTGCACTTTCAACACGATATTTTTCGCTGCCGTATCTTCCGACAACTCTCGGTTGATCGTGGTTTTCAAGGTAGAGCGCATTCCAACCGCCGTTTTTCGCCATTTTGTTTTGCCAAGTTGCAAACACCTTTTTAAGATGACCCGGTCTGAACGGTGTAAGGAGCCAATTGGTTACGATGTTGTCAGCTCCCATATGCTGAAAATGAAACATCATATCAAGGAGCTGCCCGTCACCTTCTTTGATGAACTTCAAAGCACGGTTCGGAGTCATCATCGGAGCTTCACCAACAGTGAAGCAATCATATTCATCGGTAACTTTTCTGAATTCGGCAAGATACTCTTTGAGGTGAGGACCGTTCATATAATGTTCGATACCGGTTGCAACAGGAAGAGGGAATCCATTCGGAAGTCCTTCCTTCTTTGAAATGAACGTAATAACGTCTTCTCTGAAGCCGTCAACACCCATGTCAAGCCAAAAGCGCATGATGTCTTTAACTTCTTCGCGAACGGCGGGATTATCCATATTGAGGTCGGGCTGTTCCTTTGCAAAAACATGAAGATAATACTGTCCTCTTTCCTTGCAGTATTCCCACGCTCTTCCTTGAAAGGTCGAAAGCCAGTTGTTCGGAGGTTTCTTTCCGTTCTTCTTTCCGTCGCGCCAAATATAATAGTCACTGTACTTATTATCACGGCTTTTTTTGCTTTCAAGAAACCATTTGTTCTGATCCGAAGTATGATTGACGACAAGGTCCATAATTACTTTAAGACCGCGTTTATGAGCCTCATCAAGAACGGTTTTGAAATCTTCAAGCGTTCCGAAAGCGGGATCAATGTCTTTGTAATCGGCAATATCGTATCCGTAGTCCTTTTGCGGCGAAGGATAAAGCGGTGAAAACCAAATTGCGTCAACACCAATGCTTTTGATGTAATCAAGCTTTGAAAGAATTCCCTTGAGGTCGCCTATTCCGTCTCCGTCCGAATCGCAAAACGAACGCGGCCAGATCTGATAAACAGACATTTCTTTGTACCATTGTGATTTTGCCATTTCGTATTCTCCTCATAAATAAAATATAATATAACCAATGGTTAATCCGAAAAAAGATTAACCATCGGTTATCTGTTTATGAATTATTTTGTTTTTGCGGCTTTTCTTGCTTCAACTTCCGCAACCATTTCTCTTTGTTTCTTTTCGGTAATCTTATAGAACAACATCGGAATAATTGTTCCGACCATGCTGATCGCGCCGGCAAGAATAAGGATGTTCCAAAGGAGCTGCTCACCTTCCGGAGTAATTGCCGGAGAAGCCTTCGGATTGATTCCGGCCCAGCTGTATGAGAACACGCCGATGAAAGCGCCGACAGCCATACCGATCTTATTAATAAGAGTTTGCATTGCAAAGCAGATTCCTTCCGCTCTTTCGCCGGTTTTCCATTCAAGATAGTCAACCGTATCACCGATCATAGCATATGTAATGATGTTATTAACGCCCTGCGGTATACCGAGAAGGACAAGGCCGATTGCACAGAAAACAAGTTTCCACGGCGCGTCATAACCGATAAAATACATTGCAAACATAACAACGGCGCCGAGAATATGAACATAAATGTATGACCACTTTTTGGTGAACTTTTTACTCATCCACGGAACAAGAACCGAAGCAACAAGTCCTCCCGGGACAACAAGCATGGTAATGACACTGAAAAGGCCTTCGTTTTTAAGTACATATTTTGCGAAATAAAGTCCGCCGGTATATGAATATACCATTCTTGCACCGCCCAACACGCCGGAAAGAACGATGAGCAAAAGCTGCTTGTTTTTAAACAAAAGTTTGATATTGTGGACGAATGAAGGCGGCTCTTCGGTTGATGTGAAACGCTCTTTTGTGTTCTTAAAGCCATAGAAGAACATCGGGATGGCGATAACAACCAAAACCAAGGCACAGATGAAATATGTCCATTTGAGCGTATCGGCGTTTTGCTGGATATACTGAGGAAGAACTTCGCCGTTTTCGTTCCTGTACTTTGCAGTCACCGCATTGGTAATAATCGGAACAAAAACAGTAACGATTCCGGCACCCAAAGTACAAACAAGACGGGCCACAGTAAGAATTTTTCCTCTTACTTCGGTGTCATTGGTAAGACAGGTCGAAAGACCCCAGTAAGGAACGTCGGCAACGGTATAAACCATCGACCAAATCACATAAACAATCGAGATGATAATAAACGTTGTTTTTGATTCGGATTTGAAGAACGGGCAGAAGCAAACTATTGTCGAAACGGCAATAGGAATAGCCATCCATTTGAGGAACGGGCGGCATTTTCCCCATTTTGTTCTTGTTCTGTCAACGATACTTCCCATAATCGGGTCATTAAGCGCATCATAGATTCTGGTGAAAAGCATAAGGAAAGCAACAGCCATCGCGCCGTCAACCGATTTCCAAAGAGTGCCTTTTTCAACCGCACCGAAAAGAAGCGCGTCGGTCATGAAAATCGTCAGATACGAACCTATAATTGTGCAAATAAAATTTTGTCCGAAACCCGCAACGCTGTATGCGATTGCTTCCTTCGGCTGAACACCCTTTCCGGGCGTTGTTCCGAACAGTTTGTGTAAAAAATTATTGTTGTTCATTTAATAAAAATCCTCCAAACAACGGTCATCATCTTTTTGAAACCGTGTCTTTTTTGCTTTCCTTGTTTTCTTTTTTAAGGGCTTTTTTCTCCTGCTTTTTCTGAAGCTTTTCTGCGGCGAGCTTTTCCGCATATTCTTTCTTTTCGGCTTCACGGCGAAGATTTTCTTCCTGAACTCTCTTTTCCTCTTCTTCGGCTCTGATTTTTGCTTCTTCATAGCCTTCGAGAATTTCATCAAATCTTCCGTAATTTTCGCGTTGGGCAATAAGTTTCTTAGCTTCAAGATACGGCTTTACGGCGCGGTTGTAGTAAGCGTGCTTATCCATTTCTTCCTTTGAAAGCTTGGAAACTTCCTTACGTTTCATTTTTTCGTTCTTGATTTCTGCATTGATTTCAGGAATAATGTCCTTTTCTTTGTTTTTCTTTGCCTCGGTCTTACGCAAATAAAGCTCTTTCAGCTTTGCGTCGCAGGCATCTTCGGCGTCAAAGTAAGATTCAAGAATTGCAAAATCAGGAGCGACAAGATCAACCTTTCCTTTGAAGAACTTTTTGTATGACGAATATGCGCTCTTTTCATTTCGGGCCATATCGATCATAAACTCTCTGAATTCCTTTTCTTCCTTTGTTCCCTTCGGAAGAGATTTTGCTTTGCTGAGTTTTGATTTAATCTCATTGAGATCATAGTGTTCAACTGCGGTCTCGCCCTGTGCAACAATATGCTCGCAGATCGAAGCCATTTTTGAATATGTGTCAGTTGAAAATTTGTCAATTTCGTTACAAATGAATTTTGAAATTTCAATTTCATCATTGTATTCAAGGGCTTCATTATATTTCTTTTTGGCCGCTTTACGCTCTGCTTTGTCTTTAATGCCTTTGTAATCCTTCTTTGAAACAACAGCAGGCTCAACAGCACTGAGTTCTCTTGCTTTTCTTATAATATCAATCGATTCAACAAGATCGGAATCCTTGATTGAACCGTTTGTGAAATCTTCAAACATTGCACGGATTTTAAGAACGCGAACAACCGATTTTTGTTGAATTTCGGTGAAATCATACCAAAAATACGGAAGAACATTCATAAGCGCACCGATTGCGGAGAAGATAATAAGGACATGAATAAGATTCATCAAAATATTCGGATCATAAAGAGCCGAGTTTGCATTGAGATAGTTATCCTGTCCGGCGGCAAGCTGTTCCTGAAGGATTGTTCCGACGGTTTTTCCTCCGGCGAGAACACGATTAAGAACATTGGGATCGGACGTTACTCTTGAAGCAACCGCTTCAGTAAGACCTTCTTTTTCATAAATAACCGGAAGAACCGAAGAAGTAATGAGAGTAATGACCATTCCGATTGTTGCAACAGCTGAAAACATTCCGTCAATTCTTTCGCCGGTTTTATATTGCTGATAGTCACGAATATCAGCCTGAATTGCCGGATTGAGAATGAGCGCGAACGAGCTCATGAATGAGTTGAGATAAAGGAAAATGAGTGCAAGCCAAATGGTGCTGTTATTAAGCTTCGCCGTTGCCGGAAGGAGAAGCAAAATGAAAAGAATGTTGAACAAATTGGTAACGACCAAAAGCTTTTTCTTACCCCATTTACGAATAAGGAACGGAGAAAGAAGCATACCCCAGAAAGCGGAGTTTCCGTAAATCGTTATAATAAGGCCGTATTGGTTACCGTCACAGCTTCCGCCATAATTATAAAGCCAATACATAATATTGGAATATGCAAGTTCAAGGAATCCAACCCACGATGCAAGAGAAATAATCCAGAAATACTTATTATGCATAACGGCACGAAGCGCATCGATAAAACGAATCTGAATAACATGGGTACGCGCTTGAACGATTTTTTCCTCGGTATACTTATAAACGATAATGCACAAAAGTATTCCGAAAACAGAAAGAATCGGGTAAAGAAGACGATAAACACGGATATCGTTCTGAGTTGTTTTGAAAACGTTCTGTGCAATAATCGGAGTAATAAGATTAACAAGAGTCGGCGCAAAAGAATAAACAACACTTTTGATTGAGGTTACGTCCGCTCTTTCTTGAGAATCCGGAGAAAGAACATGAACAAGATTTTCATATGCATCATAAAAGAAATTATAGAAGAAAAACAGCAACAGGTTAAATATCAATATTACTGTACAACGCGCAATGTATGCGGTACTTTTTCCGAAAATTTCACCTGTCGGGAAAATCTTATCGAGCATATCATATGGGAACCAAACCATTGCAACGCACAACAGAGCCGTCGGGATGGCCATGGTTACAATATAAGGCCGATATTTACCTGCTTTATTTCGCGTGTTGTCAATGATGTTTGCTCTGATACCGGTAAGCGGAATATTGGCAAGGACACAAATAACATACATAATGTACATATCTGTCGGTCCGACGCCAAGCGTACTCGTTAAAAGAGTATTCGTCGTTGCAAACATACACGCAGTACCGAGTGTAATTATGCAATACGCACCTATTCCGCCGCCGGAATAGGCCGCAATTTCTTTGAATGTCATGTAACGCTTCGGCATTGGATGATTCCAATAAAGCGAAACATTGCTGATGAAAGACTTTGCTTTTTGTTTAAGTTCCATGTAATCCCTCCAGAGAATTTTGTGGAGAGCCGTGACTCACCATACCAATAAATAATATCACATTTCGGTTCAACATTTCAACAAAAATTTGATATTTTTTGATAATTTTTTTAGCAAGATTTAAGAATGTATAAATCACATTGGAATTTTTTACAAAAGTCTATTATCTATGATAAAATTCGATACACAAATTACCAATCATAATGAAAGAGAAAAACCTCAAAATAATAAAGCAAACGCAAGAAATTGATAAGTAAGGAGTGTTAGGCATGGCAAAAAGCGGTAGCTCAAAGGGCATGGTTCCCGAAGCACGTGACGCTCTCGACAGATTTAAGATGGAAGCTGCGTCGGAAGTAGGCGTTAACCTCAAGCAGGGATATAACGGCGATCTCACTTCTCGCGAAGCCGGTTCTGTCGGTGGGCAGATGGTTAAAAAGATGATCGAAGCATACGAAAGAAACATGAAATAACTTCATGAATTTGAAAGCAGCGGTATATCCGAGTTTCGGATATACCGCTGCTTTCATTATATATATAATATATGTTACCTAAAACAAACTTGATTACAACTATTAAAAGAAAAATCCCGAAGTCAATGTACAAAAGCCTTCAAGCAGCAAATATGAACAGGATATTAACGCCTTTGCAACATACGTTTTCTTTTTCTCCATTTTTAAAACAGCTAAATTTTTTTGTGTGTTGACTTGAGAAACTGTGCAAATATAATAAAAACGTACCAAAAAATTCAGGGAGGTAATATTTATGAAAAAGGTACTGTCCGTAATTCTTTCGCTTGTAATGCTCCTTTGCGTATTGCCGATTTCGAGCATTGCGGCAAAAGACTACACACCGGCAACCGAGTATGCGTCGTATGATGCAGACAAAGTTGCAGCAAACGACGCAGAATATATCAGCGGTCTTTCTGTTGATCAGATCGCGGGTATACTTCTTGACTACGCAGACAGTCTTCTTGCCGGCGTAGACGTTGATGTCAATTACGAGGGTTTCAAAATCAATACTCTTGATATGCTTGACGTCGACACACTCACTAAATGGGCATATGACGCAATCAGCAACAAAGCTCTCGGCGGAGACTTTGACAACCTTGATGCGTCGGCACTCGCAGGTCTTTCAAGAAAGAACGGCGACGTCAACTATATGCTTGGTATGCTTCAGTTTATGGCCGACAATGCAACTGTTTTCGGAAAGGTCTTCTCGTGGGACGACAAAGACGAAACCTTTGATTGCGGAAAAATCGGTGAATACCTTGAAACCCTTAACGAGGGCGACGAAGGATACGAAGCAAGAGTTTTCTACGAAAAATATATCCTTTCAAACGACATTCAAAAGGCATTCATCGAAGAGATCGCCCGTGAAATGAACTACACCATTCCCGAAGGCGAAACATTCGACGAAACAATCAGCAACGGTATCCTTGCATGGCTCTCGGGTCTTCTCAAGGACGCAGGTCTTCTTTCCGACAAGGGCGTTGAAGCTCTCAAGGCTTTTGACCTTCGTACAGCCGATATTTATGCTCACCTTAAGAATCTCGTTGCTCTTCTTCAGAGCGACAACGAAGTTGCAGAAAAAACATACTTCACCTATTACCTTGATTCTCTCATCAGAACCGTTCTCAAAACCGCACTCGGTTTTGAACCCATTGTCGGTGAAGAAAACGCTTCCGACGCTGTTGTTGCCGAATTCAAAGCAACCTATGCCGACCTTGCAACTCTTTACACAATCTCCGGCGGAACGGTAAACTTCAGAGCTGCCGACGGAAGTTATTATCAGTTCACAATCACAGCTGACGGCACAATTGCTTCCGCGAAAGCACTCACATGGAACAACGCTCTCGGTTTCAATTTTGAAATGCCCGTTGTTGACATCTTCACCGGTGACAACGACTCGCTTATTAAGGAATATAAGCCGACTTCAACGGATGAAGAAGCTTATAAGCCGACTATCTACACCAAAGCCGAATATGCAGCAGCAGTTCCGGAAGAAATGAAGGAGCTTGCAAACGTTTCCTCCGAAGCCGTTCCGGAAGAGTTCGCTTCGCTTATTACCAACGGAACCGCAATCCCGATGAAGGATTACATGAAAGTTCTCGTTAAGCAGGGCGAAGAAGAAAAGCTCAACATGAAGCTTTCATTCTCCGAAATCGAAGCGTATGCCGAAGAAGTTGCAACCGAAATGGCTAAGCAGGCACTTTCAGGTGTTTCCCTTCCGTTCGGTCTTACAGTTGACGTTGAAAACGTTGACATCACTCTTAATTATACCGGCTACGCAACAGATGATGAATTTGTTTGCGTTGTAAAAGCCGATGCAAAAGTTAACCTCACCGGTTCGGCAGCTTCATTCGCACAGAGTATTGCTGACAACGCAGTTAACAGCATGCTCAATGACCCCATCGCCACCGTTGTTATGGATAACCTTTCAGGCAGCGACACCGATATTTCCGGTCTTCTTGAACTTGCAAACTTCATTGACACCGACTTTGCCGTTGACATGGGTGTTCTTGATTTCGCCGGAAATTACGACGCATATAACGGAGTAATCGGTCAGGTCAACAGAGTTCTCTGCGACCTTCTCAAGATGGTTCTTTCCGACGAAGGTTATGAAAGCCTCGCTCTCACCGAAGGCGGAAACGAAAACCTCACCGCAAATCTCCAGAAGCTTTGCGACAAAGCCGGAAAACTCATTGACGCCGCAAAGAAAGTTATCAGCGGAGACGAATTCAAAGCCCTCGTTGACAGCATGAATATCAGCTCACTCTTTGCTTCGTCGCACGGCTTCAATGCCGATATGATTTATAACCTTGACTTCTCAAGCGTTGAAAATCTTTATGTTTGTGCAATCAGAATGGGTTGCGACTTCCTTGACGCAGAACAGCCCGGCGTTCTTCACGACGTTCATATGCTCATCGAAGACAGCACAACTCTTGACGACATGGCAGTTAAAGTTGCCGACTATATTCTTGCAAAAGCCGTTGCAACCGCAAACAGCGAAATCGAAGGCTTTAATTACGCTTACACAAGCTTTGCGGGCGAAACCGTCAATGACGCCGTAACAGCTAAGAACGCAATCATGGCCAAGCTCGTTGACATTGCTTACTATGCAGTAAATGACTACGGCTTCCCGAAGGCTAACGAAATCATC
>JAUNFH010000175.1 GCA_030525185.1 Clostridia bacterium | reverse complement strand
AACAGCGCGGCGAACAAATTTAAAGTTTGAACGCCGCGTCCTTTCTTTTTGAATTATCAGTCTTCGTCCTGAAGGCGTTCAATCATTTTCATCATTGCTTTTGCGGAGTTGAAGTTTGCCGGAATAATGTCAACGGCGGGAACAGTGATGTCAAATTCGTCTTCGATTTCAGCAACAAGAGAGATAATTGAAAGCGAACTGAGAATATGACCGTCAATAAGATTCTCTGTTGTTTCATAATCAACATCAGGCTGAATGTCTTCCAAAATTTCAATAAGTTTTTCCATGTTTATTACTTCCTTTCGGTTAATTAATAATTGGGTTTGTTGAGCTTTGATGTTTCAAAACTCTCTCTGACGAGTATATATTCGTCACCTTTTTTTATATACACAGAAGGTATTTCACGACTGAGAAAAAGTGAAATTCCTTCGGTCATACAATATGCTCCGGTGTTTTTAAAGCAAAGAATGTCACCGAGCTTGATTTCCGGAAGAGGCGCAAGCTTGACAACAATGTCGTTCATCGAGCAGAGAGAGCCACAGATATTCCATTCGTCTTTAATCGGCTCATTTTCTTTTCCGACAACCGAAAAATGAGGGCGTTTCATTGCCATATGCTGACCGAAATAAACGAGATGGTGCATTCCACCGTCAATCAGTGCGTAATTTTGCCCTTTATTGCGCTTGATGTCAACAATATGAGAGAAATATGAACCGCATGAAGCGGCAATGCTCCTTCCGAGTTCAAGAATTACGGGAACTTTATTTTCCATGTTTTCAATCAATTCAGAAAAGCCTTTAAAAAGTTCTTCTTCGCCCACGTCTTCATCTTCAAAATATGCAACCGGAAAACCTGAACCGTACTCAAGTTCTTTCGATTCAAAACCGAATTCTTCACGAAGCTTTGAAAGAAAAGAGTCAAGCTTTTCGATTTCACGTCTGAATCTTTTGAGTGAGGTTTTTTGAGTGCCGGAAAAATACTGTATTCCGTGGATATCAAGATTTCCGTAACTTTCGCGCTTTGCAATAATGCGCTCGATGTCTTCCGCATTCATTCCGAACTGGCTGTCGTTGGTAAGTCTGAGAAGTACCTTCAAAATTACGTTATACTTATCGGCAAGACCGTTTATAAGATCAAACTGAACAAGCGACTCGACAGTGAAAATTCTTTCCGGATGTTCGGCAACCATCTTTTCAATGACGCACGGTGTTTTATAAACTCCCGAAATTACGGTATCACCGTCCGGCACTCCGAGTTCCGTGCAAATTTCGGCTTCGCCCGGAGAACAGACTTCAAAGTGTTCAACGCAACCGATAAGCTCTTTGATGATGAATGTGTTCGCTTTAACTGCATAACAAAGGCTGACGTTTTCTGGAAGACTTTTCTTCAAATATTTTACACGTTCAAGAAGAACATCCGAGTCAAAAACATAATATGCACAGTCGTTATTTATTATTTCGGTTTTCAATTCTTTTTCACACCTGCGCTTTCTTCAAGTTTCTTTCTGTCAATCTTTCCGTTTTTGGTCAGAGGCATTTCATCAACCTTTCTGATAATTCCCGGAATCATGAACGCAGGGAGCTTTCCTTTCATCTCAAGATGAAGCTCGTCTTTTTCGATTGAACCGATGTAATATCCTTTAAGTCGGGACTTCTTTTCATCAAAAATGCAACAGCAGCGTTCAACGCCGTCAATTGCGCCCATGGCACGCTCGATTTCTTCAAGCTCAATTCTGTGACCCATATATTTAATTTGAAAATCCTTTCTGCCACAGAAGAAAAGATCGTTGTTTTCATTGAATTTTCCGAGGTCACCGGTTCTGTAAATCTTTTCCGGATAATACGGGTTGAGCGGATTTTGAACAAAATGTTTACTGTTTTGTTCATCACATGAGTAATAACCGAGAGCAAGAGCAGAACCGCGGACACAAATTTCACCCGGAATATTGCAATCGGTAATCAACTTGTCGGTATTGTCAAGAAGAAAAACGTCTTCATTCAAAAACGGTTTTCCGATCGGAATACCGTCGGCATAATCTCTGTCACTTTCAAGAATATGATATGTGCAGTTGCATGTAATTTCAGTCGGGCCGTAAAGATTGACATACATAGCTTCAGGCAAATGCGAGCGGAAATTTCTGAGCGCCTTCAACGGCATAACTTCGCCGCTGAAAAGAATTTTTTTGACCGTTTCCGGAGTTCTGTAATCAAGCGCATGAAATGTGCTGAGAAGACAAAGAGCAGAAACCGCCCAAACCATTACGGTAATTTTTTTATCGCAAAGAAAATCAATAAGTTCGACCGGTGCGGAAAAAAGCCCTCTCGGAACAACGGCAAGAGTCGCACCGCATTTTAATGCGGAATAAATATCTTTCACTGAAACATCAAAATCAAACGGTGCCTGATTCGCAAAAATATCGTCTGAACAAAAACCGAACGTTTCGCAGAAGCAATCGATAAAATCGATTACACTTCTGTGCGAAACAACAATTCCTTTCGGCGTTCCGGTCGAACCCGAAGTGAAATTGATATAAAGTGGGTCTGTGTCAATTATTGATTTTTGAATTTTTTCAAGAAGCAAACGGTCGCTTTCACATTCGCAAAGCTCTTCAAAAGAATAAACATTGCCGCTGCCGAAAATCCCGACCGCTTCATCCATGAGTTCCCTGCTTGTAACAAATAAAGCCGGATTAAGAACTTCAGCCATTCTTTCAAGTCGTTCTTTCGGAAGTTCGGTGCTGAAAGAGGTGTAATAACAACCGGCCGAACAGATGCCAAGCATCGCACCGACCGCATCGGCGGATTTTTCGATATAAATGCCGACGGGCTTTTTCGAGCCGACTTTTTTATATATTGCCGTACCTATGCGTGATGAAATGTCCAAAAGTTCAGAATACGAAATATTTTTATGTTCATCAAGAACCGCAACTTTTCCGGGGAAAAGCTCGGCTGATTTTTGAAGATAATTCAAAACGTTGCAATTCATGGAATTCTCCTTTATGAATTCAGTTAACTTAAAACGTATTATATCAAAAAGAGTGAAAGAAATTCTTACGAATATGTATTAACTTTGTAACAAAACCGAAACAAAAGAATGACAAATGAGTTCACTTTTGCGAAACGGGAAGTTTAATTTGAAAAACAGCTCCTTTTTCATCGTTGTATGCCGAAATGTTTCCTTTGTGCAGTTTCAAAATTTCGGCAGTGAGAGCAAGACCGATTCCTGTGCTTCCGTTCTTTCCGGTGTAAAATCTGTCAAAAAGATGAGGAATATCTTCCTGAGAAAGACCTTCTCCGTTGTCGTGGATTTTAATTATACAATGCTTTCCGCAGCTAAAACAGCTCACGGTGATTTTACCGTTGCAATGACGAAGAGCGTTGACAAGAACATTCGTGAAGGCCCTTTCAAGCTGATCTTCATCACACTTTACAAAAATCGGCGTGTCAGAAAAATCAACACTGATATTTACGCCTTTTTCTTTTTGAATTCCGTCAACGAAACGCAAACAGTCATAAAGGATCTCGCGGATATCGGTGACGGAAAGGTTGAGCGAAAGCTTATGAGCGTCAATTTTTGAAATTGAAAGAATTTCATCAACCAGCTTCGTCATTCTGTCTCCTTCTTCAAGAATAACCGATGATGATTCAACCGGATCAATTATTCCGGTCTGAATTCCTTCCGCGTAGCCTTGAATTGCCATAAGCGGCGTTTTAAGTTCGTGAGAAGAGTTTTGAAAGAATCTCCGCTGTGATTCCTGAGATTCCTCAATTCGCTTTCCGAGGTTGAGACCGATCAGACTCATGACGATTGTTACGCAAAGCAAGGCGATTGCAAGCAGAAAATCTATTGTTTTTGTATATTGAAGAAGAGGTTTTATGTTGATATACATAATTGTCGGAACGCTTTCGCCGTAGAGTTCAAAAACATCTTCATATTTAACAAAAACATAATATCCGTTGCTTGTTTTGTATGTATAGCATTTTTCCAATTCAATGTCGTTTTCATTACTGAATCGAATAATCTCGTTTTCATTGATTTTTTGGCTTGTTTTGTAATTTGAAACGTTTTCGTTATCGACAACGGGAAGATTGTCAAGAACAATGAAATTGATTTCACCGCTGAAATACGTCCC
>JAUNFH010000031.1 GCA_030525185.1 Clostridia bacterium | reverse complement strand
TATTCCTGATAGTCGATAACGTCCATAACAACCGCCCAGCAGGTAAGGCTGACGAATGTATAACCGAAACCGATGATGAGAAGTGCAGCCATGAAGAGCCATGCCGGGAAAACACCCTTGTCGGGGCTGATCATGTCGATGAACTTCTGGTTGTTCGCAAGAATCGCGATTGCAACAGCGGCAATTGCGGAAACAATCGAAACATTTCCGCAAAGCTCTTTTTTGCCGTACTTTGCAACGAGCTTCGGCATGAAGAGGATGAGAACAACCATCGGAAGGTAGTTACAGATTGTACCTACGATTGAAAGGTTGGTGTTGCAGAAATAGTTCTTATAAAGATATGCGTTGAAAGAGTTGAACTGAAGCTGACCGCTGATGAGAACACCGGCGAGAGCAACGGTGACGAACGGACGGGACTTGAGCATTCCTCCGTAGGTCTTTTTGAAGTCAACCTTGGGTTCCGCTTCGGAAGGAATTCTTTCCTTGGTGGTGAAGTAGCTCCAAAGATAGAAGATGATTGAAAGAACGCCCATGACGACACCGAAGATGCACATCTTCGTTCCGTCGGCAACCTTGATTGCCTTTCCGGTTGTTGCGTCAACGGCACCGGTAGCAGAGAAGATTACGAGCGGAGCAATGAGCGAAACAACGCCGCCGCCAACGCCCGAACCGATTGAACGGAAGGTTGAAAGGAGGGTTCTGCCCTTCGGGTCGTCGGTGATTACCGAAGCGAGCGAACCAAACGGAATATTCATTCCGGTATACATCATTCCGTAGAATATGTAAGCAACATAGCAAATCAAAAGAAGTATGCCCTGATTTTGCGTCAGCTTGTTCCACGGCATGAAGCAAAGCATTGTTGCAAGGCCGAGCGGAACGCAGACTGTTTTGAGATACGGTCTGAACTTTCCGTCTTTTCTCGGTGCTTTTTTTGCAACCATGACGCCCCAAATCGGGTCATTGATGCAGTCCCAAAGGCGGGTGATGATGAACATTACGCCGGCCTTGATCGGAGCAATTCCGAGAACGTCGGTCATGAAGACCTTGAGATAGCTTGAAATGTAGGTCAGGTTAAAGAGGTTTGCCGCGTCGCCGAGCATATAGCCGGAGGCTTCTTTTATGCCGATTTTATTCGGATGTTCGTTTTCCGGTGTTTCGGCGGAAGAAGCGGCTTTTGTTTTTTTTGCCATTTCCTTTTCTCCTTACTTAAAAATGATTATCAAAGAATGAGAGCCGAACCGCAAAACCAGTCCGGCTTTCACCCACTTATTTAAGTGTAACATTTTTTCGAGCCAATTACAAGATTATTTTATAATTTTTGCCAAGATATGTCACAATTTTAATATTTTTAAATAATCAATACTTTCTTGAAAGCGAAGCTTCGGCTTCCTCTCTCGTAATCTTGCCCGTGTTGCAGTCCGCCATAATCTGAACGTCCTTGTCGGTCATCTTATATCTCGTCCAAATGAGGTAAGCGATAAGATAGCCGATTGCGGGGATCATGACGTAAAGGAACCAAAGGCAATTGAGTGCGTGCGGAGTCTGGGTAATTCCGCTTTTTGCAAGGTCGTCAAAGTTCTGTGCGTCAACGCTCTGCCAGCCGACCCACTTGAGACCGAAGACAAGCAAAACAAGCGCGCTTGAAATTGCGGCGGTGAGTTTTACCATGAACGTCTGAATTGCAAAAGTGATTCCCTTTGCTTCGATTCCGGTTTTATAAAGTCCGTATTCGGCACAGTCCGGAGTGAAGAGGAAGAGCATTACGCCGAGAACCGAAAGCGGAACGGAACGAATGACAAAAAGAATGATGAAGAGAACAAGGCTGTTGTAGCCCACTGCCCACATTGCAACGCTTGCGATTACCGAAACGATTGTGCAGATTCTGAAAATCTTCATTTTGTCCATCTTTCTGATGAGGTGAGGAACAAAAACGGCGGCAATCAAAGCCGGAACAAGCGAGCATGCCTGAACAACGAGCGAGATGAGCGAATTATCAAAAAGATAATAAGCAACAAGCTGATTGAGCTGATTATATACGTTTGCGCTTGAATAGAAGAAATATCCGAGATAATAGATAAGAAGATATTTGTTCTTGAAAAGATACTGGAACATCTTCTTAACGGTGAAGTTTTCGTCGTTTTCACCGCCGTAACGCTCTTCAAGTTTGAAGCAGGCGGGAATCATTGTGAGGATTGCAAAAACGGCGCAAACAATCGCAACGACGGTATAATTGAGCTTAACCTGTTCGCTGACGAGAACGGTTCCGAGAATAAGCGCAACGCCCGAACCTACGCCGGACCAAATGCTCTTATAGGAAAGAACGCTGTTTCTTTCGTCAAGGTTTTCACTCATTGCGGTGATGATTCCGAAAATCGGAACGTCGCAAAGGGTATATGCGGTATCCCAAAGGATATAAGCGATTGCAAGCCACCAAAGTTTTACGTTCGTTGAAAGTCCGGACGGAATTGCAAAAAGAAGAATCGTTGAAAGCGGAATGAAGACGAGCGAAATTTTAAGCCACGGAACAAATTTCTTTCCGCTCTTAAAGTGCGCTTTGTCAAAAATAACGCCGAAGATAACGTCGTTGACGGCGTCCCAAATTTTAACGGCAAGCATAATGCCGGCGGTAAGAAGCGTCGGGTCAACGTTGTCCTGTGCCTCAGCGGCGAATGTGAAAACTATGTACGTTGTGAGGAACGAGGAAACAAGGTTGTAAATTGCGTTTTGTCCGGCAAAATAGAGATAATAACTGAGTCTCTCAATCGGGTTTGTTACCCAGCCCGGACGGCTTTTCATCAATTTGTTTATCATTTGTACTTTCTCCTTAATGCGCCGCTTCAGCCGAAAAAGCCGAAGCGGCCTTTTGTTTTGTTATATCATCGGCGACGGTTTTTGCCGCATAATGATTCAAAAAATTATTCGCTCATGAAGAACGCTTTGCACGCTCTGAATGTGCTGTATACGTCTGATTTTGAAACAACCTCAAACGGTGCGTGCATTGAAAGGACGGGAACGCCGAGATCAACAACGTCAACGTTGAGGTTTGCAACGAACATTGCAACGGTTCCTCCGCCGCCTTCGTCAACCTTGCCCATCTCTCCGGTCTGCCAGCAGACGTTGGCGCTGTTGAGGATTCTTCTGACCTTTCCGACGAATTCCGCGTGGGCGTCGGAGGTGCCGCTCTTTCCCCTTGCTCCGGTGTATTTCGTAACGACTACGCCGTGGTTGAGGAAAGCGGCGTTGTTCTTGTCGTGTACCGAGGGGAAGGTCGGGTCAAAGCAGGCATTAACGTCCGCCGAAAGGCATTCGCTCTTTGAAAGAACGTGTCTGCCCTCAAGTCCCTCTGCTTTTGCAAGATCTGCAATGAAGTACTTGAGGAAAGCCGAGTTGAGGCCGGTGTTTCCGTCAGAGCCGATTTCTTCCTTGTCGGCAAGAACCATGAGAGCGGTGTGCTCCGGGGCTTCGGACTCAAAAAGAGCGGTAAAGCCGGGATAAGCACAGACGCGGTCGTCGTGGCCGTAGCCGCCGATCATGCTTCTGTCAAAACCGATGTCGCAAACCGGGAAAGCCGGAACGAGTTCAAGCTCTGCGGAGATGAAGTCTTCTTCGACAATGCCGTACTTTTCGTTGAGAAGTTTGAGAACGTTCGCCTTAACGGCTTCGCTGCCCTTGTCGTTTTTGAACGGTCTTGAACCGATGAGAATGTTAAGCTCCTCACCTCTTACGCCGTCGGAAAGGGTGCGCTTTGACTGCTCCTTTGCAAGGTGGGGAAGAAGGTCGGTGATCACAAACTTCGGTTCGCCCTCTTTTTCGCCGAGCGAAACGGTGACCTTCGTTCCGTCGCGGCGAACGAATACGCCGTGGAGCGAAAGCGGAATCGCCGTCCACTGATATTTTCTCAAACCGCCGTAGTAATGCGTTTTGAAGTATGCGATTTCGTTGTCCTCATAAAGCGGAGTCGGCTTGAGGTCAAGGCGCGGCGAGTCGATATGAGAAGCAACGATTTTTGCACCCTCGGAAACGCCTTTTTTGCCGATTACGGCAAGGATAAGAGCTTTGCCTCTGTTGTTGAGATAGACCTTGTCGCCGGCGGCATACTTTTTGTTGACGTCAAAGGGAACAAAGCCCTTCTTTTCGGCTTCGGCAATAACCCATGCGTTGCATTCTCTTTCGGTTTTTGCCGTGTTCAAAAAAGCTTTGTAGCCTTCGCAGTATTCGTCTGCGGCAGTGACTTCGTCCTTTTTGCAAACCGAAAAATGTTCGTTTTTGAGGAAGAGCTCGTCCTTCAAAAGTTCAAGCTCGGTTTTTTCCTCGCTCATATAAATCCTCCTTTGCTTCTCTTTCAAAAAAGAAAGAGAATGTTAATTAAAATATAGTTTTTCATATATATCCTTGGTTTTCATCACGTTTTGAACATATGCCTTTGTTGATGAAAACGGAATATCATAAAGTGTTTTTCCGTCTTTTGAATAGTTTTCGTCTTCAAGCCATTTTTTGACGTTATTCGGTCCTGCATGATAGGCGGCGACGGCCTCCGCCTCGGTGCCGAACTGCTCAATGAACATTGAATAAAGAAGACAACCGTATCTTATTGAAGTTTTCGGGTCAAAAAGTTTTTCTTCGGGAAGATCCTCGCCGGTTTTCGTTTTGAGCCATGTGAATGTGTCGGGCATAATTTGCATAAGCCCCATCGCTCCGGCGGAAGAAACCGCGTCGCTTTGAAAACTGCTTTCGCATTTTATCACGGCAAAAACAAAAGATTCTTCGAGATTGTACTTTCGACAATAAGTTGCGACATATTTTTCATATTTAAGCGGATATAATGTCTTTTGCAATGAACGATTTGCATTATGGTACACCGCAAAAGCTATCGCGGCCGCAATAAGAATCAAAACAAGAAGCACGGCGGCTTTTCGCTTTGTTTTTTTCTTTTTCCTTTTCACATGCACTCCCCTTTCAAAAAGTTTTCAACCTCTTTTTCAATGTCGTGAGGGGGAAAGTTTTTTATTATTATATCGGCCGCCTCAAGATAGTATTCATCCTCTTTTTGAGCGTGAATTCTTTTGAGAGCCTCTTCTTTTGAAATATTGTCACGTTTCAAAATCCTTTCAAGGCGGATTTTTTCCGGACAAAAAACAACGATAATTTTTTCGCAAAGGGTTTTCGACGGACTTTCCAAAAGCGCCGCCGCATCAATAAGGCAACATGAGAAACCGTTTTTTTTCGCCCTTTCAATCTCGCTTTCAAAAAGCGCGTGAATGTGCGGATGAGTGATTTCGTTGAGCGTTTTCGTTCCTTCCTTTGAAGAAAATGCCCTTGAAGCAAGCTTTTTTCTGTCGAGTGTACCGTCGGGAAAAACGATGTCTTTTCCGAAAGCGTCGGAAAGTTCTCCGAGGGCGGGCGAACCTTTTTCGGTGACCCTGCGTGCGATTTTGTCGCCGTCAATCACAAAAAAGCCTTTTTTTGAAAGCAAATCGGCAACGGTGCTTTTTCCCGCGCCCGTCTGCCCGGTGAGTCCGTAAATTTTCATTCGCTCACCTCAAAGCTCGATAATATTGAATGCCGCCGCACGGATGAGACGGTTGAAAACGGCAAGTCCTACTCCGTCCTTTTCGGGAAAACGGGCATAAACAAACTTTGCGTTCGTTTCGTCAACCTTTCTCAGAGCGTCAAAAATTTTTCTCGCCTGGGAAGAACCGTCGTTTTCTTTTCCGTATTCGATGAACGGAACGGAAAGTTTTTCTCCCTCGCCCTCAAAAACAAGGGCAAGTACGTCATCTTTTTCCCGGTTTTCAACAAAAACTTTGAATTTTTCAAAACTTCCTTTGACAATACTCACCTTTGCATCGGGTGAATAATGCTTATATTTCATTCCGGGAGAAGCGGCAACCGCTCCGTCGGCAAGTTTGTTGAGCACCGCATCGTCAACTTCAACTTCACCGAGAACTTCCGTCAGCATTTCAACCGAAATTCCGCCTGGACGAAGAACGCGCGGGACCTCCGGAACGAGGGTAATTACTGTTGATTCAACGCCGACGGAACATTCGCCCGAATCAATAATCAGCGGAATTTTTCCGTTGAGATCATGGAAGCAGTGTTCCGCCGTGGTCGTGCTCGGTTTTCCGGAATTGTTCGCCGAAGGTGCGGCGAGCGGAACGCCTGCGGCGCCGATAATCGCCCGTGCAATCGGGTGAAGCGGCATACGGATTCCGACCGTGTCAAGTCCGCCGCTCGTCCGCATCGGAATGAGATCGCTTTTTTTAAGGATAATCGTGAGCGGCCCCGGCCAAAAAGCCTTTGCAAGCCGAAGCGCGTTTTCCGGAATTTTTTCAACAAGCGGCGCCCACTGCGAAAGTTCGCTGATGTGAACAATCAAGGGGTTATCAGAGGGTCTTCCCTTTGCGGCAAAGATTTTTTCAACCGCTTTTTCGTCGAAAGCGTTCGCCGCAAGACCATAGACCGTTTCGGTCGGGATTGCGACAACCTCACCTTTTTTCAAAAGCTCTGCGGCTTTTTTAACGCCCTCATCGCTTTCTTTATTGACTTTTATAACTTCTGTTTTCATTTTTACACTTTCTTTTTTAATAAATCATTCTCCGCTTTCGGTCAGTTTTCTTGCGGTGTCGGCAGTGATCAGCGCGTCGATAACCTCGTCCATGTCGCCGTTTAAAAACTGTTCAAGCTTATATATCGTAAGTCCGATTCTGTGGTCGGAAACACGACCCTGCGGGTAGTTGTATGTTCGGATTCTTTCGCTTCTGTCGCCCGTTCCGACCTGGCTTTTGCGCTCGTCGGCAATTGAGGACTGCTGCTTTTTGCGCTTTGCTTCAAGAATACGCGAACGAAGAACCTTCATTGCCTTTTCGCGGTTTTTGTGCTGGCTTCGTTCGTCCTGACATTCGGCGACGATACCCGTCGGAATGTGGGTAATTCTGATTGCGGATTCGGTTTTGTTGATGTGCTGACCGCCCGCTCCGCCGGAACGGAAGGTGTCAATTTGCAAATCCGCCGGATTGATTTCAACGTCAACGTCCCCCGCTTCCGGCAAAACGGCAACCGTAGCTGTTGAGGTATGGATTCTTCCGCCGGACTCGGTTTCGGGCACGCGCTGAACGCGGTGAACGCCGCTTTCAAACTTAAAGCGAGAATACGCGCCCTCGCCCTTGACAAGGAAGCTTATCTCTTTTATTCCGCCGAGTTCGGTTGCGTTGAGGTTCATTACCTCGATTTTGAAGCCCTTCTTTTCGGCATACATCGAATACATTCTGAAAAGAACGTTAGCAAAAAGTGCGGATTCTTCGCCGCCCGCCCCGCCGCGGATTTCAACGAGTACGTTTTTTGAGTCGTTTTCCTCACGCGGAAGGAGCAAAATTTGAAGCTCTTCCAAAATCTATTCACGCGTTTCTTTGAGAGACTCAAGTTCTTCAAATGCCATTTTTGAAAGCTCTTTGTCCTCGCTTTCAAGCGAAAGGAGTTCTTTTGCGTCTTCGATTCCTTTTTCGACCGATTTATATTCGCGGAACTTTTCCGTAACGGGCAAAAGGTTTTTGTGTTCTTTCATCAAAGCGCTGTATTTTTCACGGTCGGCAATCACTTCATTGTCGCAAAGAGCCTTTGAAACCTCTTCAAACCTTTTTTCAACCGCGGCAAGTTTTTCAAGCATTGGTTTCCTCCTCGGTTTCACGAAGGATTTTTTTGATGTTTTTTTCCGCCTTCGTGCGCGGAATCATGAATTCCCTTTCACAGCCGAGGCAACGAAGTTTGAAATCCATCCCGGAACGGAGAACGGAAAATTCAAAACTTCCGCAAGGATGCTTCTTTTTCATCACAAGAACATCTCCGACACGAACATCCATTTTTTTACTCCTTTGTTCAAAAGAAAAAACTTATCAATATATTATATCAACACTCGCCGAAAATATCAATCACGAAACCGATTAAAATAAAATTTTAATGCATATAAATTAAGTAATCGCTGAATACTTGAAAAAAATACGAGAAAACACGAAAGGAAAAAAACAATGAAAAAGTATTACACAGAAAACCATCTGATCTCAACGCCCGAAAACAAAAATGCGCTTTCCTCAAAAGCGTCGCTCAAAGAAGCTTTTTTGAACGGAAAAATTCTTGAGGCAAGAGCCGTGATGTGCGATAAAGAACATAACCTCCACGTTGACCTCGGCGTTATGAAAGGAATCATCCCCCGTGAGGAAGGCGCGCTCGGAATTGAGGACGGCTCGGTCAGAGACATTGCAATCATTTCAAGAGTCAACAAACCGGTGATGTTCAAAATCACAGGCTTTGAAAAAGACGAAAACGGCGAAAGCTTTGCCCTGCTCAGCCGCAGAGCCGTTCAGGAAGACTGCATGAGAGAATACATTTCAAAACTCACTCCCGGCTGCATAATCGATGCGGTTGTCACACATATGGAATCATTCGGCGTTTTTGCCGACATCGGCGCGGGTATTTCCGCCCTCATGCCGATTGACAGCATTTCGATTTCACGCATTCCCCACCCCTCCGCAAGATTTTTCGCCGGCCAAAAAATCAAAGCCGTTGTCAAAAGCATTGACGAAAGCGGACGAATCACTTTGAGCTATAAGGAGCTTCTCGGAACGTGGGAAGAAAACGCAAGCCGCTTCACCGCCGGAGAAACCGTTCCGGGAATTGTCCGTTCGGTTGAACGGTACGGAATTTTCGTTGAACTCCGGCCGAACCTTGCCGGCCTTGCGGAATACGTTCCCGGTGTTCTTCCCGGTCAGCACGCAAGCGTATACATCAAAAACCTCATTCCCGAAAGAATGAAAGTAAAGCTCATCATCGTTGATTCATTCGACGCACAATACCCGGCCGAAGCCCCGGAATATTTTATCCACGACGACTTCATCGACCGCTGGGTTTACTCGCCGGACTGCTGCGAAAAAAGAATTGAAACGGTTTTTTCGCCTTTTGAGTTGACTCAAAGCGCAATTTGATATATTATAGTTCCGAAAGATTGGCTGTTTAAATTCACAGCTGTTTTTGAAAGGGAAGATGTATCATGAGTAAAATCATCGAAAAATTCAAGAAAAGAAATCAAACAATGAGATTCAACATTGAACACGCAACTCTCGGCGCACTTTCTCATGCGGCCGCAGATCCGCTTTGCGCTCCGCCGGATCTTTCAAAAGCAAAACGTGTTCTTTTCGTTCAGCCCCACCCGGACGACAACGAAATCGGCGCAGGCGGAACAATCGCATGGCTCGTTTCGCTCGGCATTGAAGTTTGGGAACTCACCGTTCTTGACGACAGATATGCAAACCCCGATTACATCGGAAGAGAAAACGAAGTTGAAACAATCAGACAAAAGGAAGCAAAAGCCGCTCAGGAATATCTCGGAATCAAAAACGCCGGTTTCCTCGGTTTTGCCGACAAAACAAGAGCCACGGTTGACGAACTTTCCGTTGCAATCATGAAAGTCATCAGAAGGGTTCAGCCGGACTATGTTCTCACTCCCGATCCCCTTCTTGTCAACGAATGTCATTCCGACCACATCAAAGTCGGAACGGCCGTCAAGTATGCCTGCATGGACAGCGAATGTGACTTTTATCCAGAATTTGTTGACGGAAAACTTCGCGACGACGCATGGAAAGTCAAGGGTGTAGGTTTCTACTATACCGACAAGCCGAACACCCTCGTTGACATCAGCGAATTTGAAGAAATGAAGATTGAAAGCATCAAAAAGCACGTTTCTCAGTGCAACATCGGCCTTCTTGCCGCAGTAAGACTTCAGGATCAGCTTTTTGCAAGCGGAACGCCGTTCAAAGCCGCGGAACCGCTCAGACTTCAGACGAACCTTCAAATGCACTGCTTCAACCTTCCGGTGGAATAATTGAATAAATAAGTAACCGCCACATCGGATTTTTCCATGTGGCGGTTGTTTTCTTCTTTAGTCTTCATAATGACCTTTACACGAAATTATATAAACGTCATTTTCTTCCGAAATCATATATACCAATCGGTTTTTTGAATCAATACGTCTGCTCCAACAATTAAGCTTATGCCTAAGCGGTTCGGGTTTTCCCGTTCCGTCAAATGCGCTTCGCTTAATATCTCTCAAAAGTTCATGATTTTTTTCAAAGTCTTTTTGTCCTGCATTTGCCAATAGAGATATTCGTCCCAAGCAACCGGAGAAAACGCAATATTATTCATTTTCCATTGCCTCTAACTCTTCCATTGTTTTTGTAATAACATTACCTTCCTTGATATCGTTAATCGAACGGTCGATTTTGCTGAGATATTCAACATTCCGTGCGGCCTTTTGAAGTGCATTCCATTCTTCAAGGCTGATTATTACAACATTCTTTTCGTCTTTTCTTGTAACAATCACGGTTTCGTTGTTATCCGTAACTTTATCGCAATATGATTTGAGATTTTCTCTTATTGTTGAGTAATTAACAGCTAACATTGCTTTCACTCCTTGTACTGTTTTTTGTACAATTTATTGTACCACTTTATTATATCCAAGTCAAGTAAAAAGTTGCATGAAAGCGCAAAAAAGGACCGCCGAAGCGATCCTTTTATTTTTGAGTTTTGAACGATTATTCGTCGTCGCCCTCGTCTTCGTCGTCTTCTTCGATTTCAAATTCGAGAGTTTCGCCGCAGCAGGGGCACTCAACGTGTCCGTCGTCGTCGATATCGTCAATGTCAACGCAGATGTCTTCGTTGCAAGCCGGGCATGTGACTTCGATGCAGTTGTCATCATCGTCGTCGCAGCAGCAATCACAATCGTCATCGTCGCAGCAACAGTCATCGTCATAAACGAATTCTTCAACGTCGCCGAGATCTTCGTCAACTTCTTCAACATAATCGTTGAGGTCTGCAAGATCTTCTTCAAGATCGCTGAGATCCGAAGCAACGTCGTCGAGTGCGTCAACGATTGCTGAGAAAAGCTTTGCTTCCTTGCTGTTTTCGTCAAGGTCAAGGCCTTCCATAAGTCCTCTGAGATATGCAACTTTTTCTGAAACTGACATAATATTCATTCCTTTCGGTAGTAAGTTTTTTTGAGCGGAGCAAAAATTACGCTCTGCCGAGATATTCACCGGTTCTGGTGTCAATCTGAATCATTTCGCCCTCGTCAATGAAGAGAGGAACCTTAACTTCCGCGCCTGTTTCAAGGGTAGCGGGTTTGGTGGTGTTGGTTGCGGTGTCTCCCTTGAAGCCGGGGTCGGTCTTGGTAACCTGAAGTTCAACGAAGTTCGGCGGTTCAACACCGAAAACGTTGCCCTTGTAAGAAAGAATCTTGCAGGTCATGTTTTCCTTGACAAACTTGAAGCTGTCGGGAAGGTCGCTTTCATTGATGGGGATAAGCTCATAGCTTTCCGGATCCATGAAGTAATAAAGTCCGCCGTCGTTATAGGAATATTCCATGTCCTTTCTTTCAACAAAAGCGGTGGGGAACTTATCGTTCGGGTTGAAGGTACGTTCAACGACCGAGCCGGTGATTACGTTCCTGACCTTTGCGCGGACAAAGGCAGCGCCCTTGCCGGGCTTTACGTGCTGAAATTCGATGATCTGAAGAACGTTGCCTTCCATTTCAAAAGTAACGCCGTTTCTGAAATCGCCTGCTGATACCATTTAGTATTCCTCCGAATATAAAAATTACGCCTCTATTTTATAACAAACGGCTGAGTTTTTCAAGTGTTTTTTGAAATTACTGTTCCTTTTCCTTTGAAAAGAACGATTAATATCAATTTTTTCTTAAATTTTTTGCGTTTTCTTTTGTTTTAAGGTTCTTTATGTTATACTCAAAGAGCAAAATCGACAAAACCCGGGAGGTTCAAAATGAAAAAATTTTTGTCTGTCATATTAATACTCGCCCTTTCGCTTTCCCTTTTCGGCTGCGTGAACAAAAACACACTCACCGAAAGTACTGCTTCAACAACCGAAACAACAACCGAATCGCTCACCGTTACGGTCACTTTTCCGGAAGGTTACACGGCGCTCGAAATTGCCGAAAAGCTTGAAGAAAACAAGGTCTGCTCCGCCGCCGATTTTATGAAAGCCGCTCAAAGCGAAGAACTTGCAAAAGAATACGGTTTTCTCTCCGATATGGAAAACACCGAAAACCGCGCTTTCCTTCTTGAGGGTTATATTTTTCCCGACACATACGAGTTTTATAAAGGCGAAAGCGCCGAAAGCGCAATTTCCCGTTTCCTTTCAAACGCAAAAAACAAACTCACTGACGAAATGAAAGAAAGAGCGAAAAAGCTCGGTTATTCAATCGATGAAATCATCTCTCTCGCGTCGGTCATTCAGGCGGAAGCCGGAGACAAAAAAGAGATGGGAAAAGTTTCTTCGGTTCTTCACAACCGCATCGAAAGTCCGGATTACGGAAAACTTCAGTGCGACGTCACAATCAATTACGTCAACGAAAACATTCTTGATTCACCATATCTCGACGGAGACAAAACACGCTTTTCGGAGTATTACAACACATACAAAAAAAGCGGAGTTCCCATCGGCGCAATCTGCAATCCCGGCCTCGACGCAATCAACGCCGCCCTTTATCCCGAAGACACGGATTACTTCTATTTTGTCACCGACAAGGACTGGAATTACTATTACGCTTCAACTTACGAAGAACATCTTAAAAACTGTAAAAAATGCGGAATTGAGTTTTAAAAGCTTGAATACCTTATTAATATGTGGTAATATAGCAGAGTAAATTTTTATTAAAAAGGAGAGTTTTCATGGATCTTTCAAAAATCATCGACAAAAAGAATGAAGCTGCCGCTTACATGGTCAAAGAGATTACTCACATCATCAAGACCTTTGAAAAGCGCAGCCCCGGCTCAAAGGGAGAAGAACAAGCCTGTGAATACATGGCCGACGTTCTCAAAAAAGATTGCGGCTGCGACAGAGCGGACGTTGAATCTTTCAAAGAACATCCCGGCGCATTTTACGGTTGGCTTTTCTTCACGCTCACCTTTGTTCTTGCCGCAATCGTTCTCTTTTTCTTCTGCCCGATCATTTCAATCGTTCTGATCGTTGTCGGTCTCGGTCTTGCGCTTCTTGAATTCGGAACATACAAAAAGGTTGTTGACCCGTTCTTCAAAGAGAAAACCGGCCACAACGTCACCGCAATCAAAAAATGCACGGGCGAAACAAAAAGAAGAGTAATTTTCAACGGTCATCCCGACGCTGCGTGGGAATGGCCCGTGAACTACAAGCTCGGCGGAGTCGGCTTTGAAAGCCACGCAATCATCTGCGGCGTCGGTGCTCTTTACTATCTCGTTCTTTCAATCGTCTTCATCGCTCAGAACGGAATCGGCTTTGCAAAAATCGGACTTGACAGTCCTTTTGCAAAAGCGGCATTGTGGGGACTCATCTTCGTTCCGTTCCTCATCGGACTTTATTTCATGGTTAACTATCGCCGCGTTGTTGACGGCGCAAACGACAACCTTTCCGGTTGCTACATGGGCATTGCCGTTCTCAAGTATCTCAAGGACGCGGGAATCGAACTTGAAAACACCGAACTCGGCGTTGTTCTCACCGGAAGCGAAGAAGCGGGTCTTCGCGGCGCAAAAGCCTGGTGCGAAAAGCACAAGGGCGAATTCGACGACGTTCCGACCTTCATCTTCTCCTATGACACAATTCATGACCCGAAGTATCTCATGGTAAACTACCGTGACCTTAACGGAACCGTTGCCGCAGACAAAGACGTTTCCGACCTCTTCATGGAAGCCGCAAAAGAACTCGGCGTTCCTTGCAAAAAAGGCATGGTTCCACCGCTCGGCGGCGCAACCGACTCGGCAGCCTTTGCCCAGGCAGGTTTCCGCGCAACAGGCGTAACCGGACTCAATCACAAGCTTGAAGATTACTATCACACCCGCCGCGATACATATGACAACATGAACGAAGAAGGTCTTGCAGGCTGCTTCGCAGCTTCGGTCAAGGCTCTCGAAATGTTCGACAACGGCGCAAAACAGTAAGGGATAAACAACAAAATCAAATGCTGTCGCAGGCATGATGTTTGCGGCAGCATTTTTTATTTGATCTTTTCGGTTCGGGTCGGATCTGCGCCGAGCCGTACGGAACAATCAGTATATTTTAATATAAATTCACTCATTGCAAACATTCAAATTCCACGTTCGCCTCACGAGACGCCTCTACGAATATAATTCCAAGTTCACATTATAACAGCAAAGCTTCATTTGGTCGGACTCATACAAATTATATAATACGGATTATCCAAGAGCAAAAAAATAACGGGCAGCAAACCGCCCGTTAAACATTTCGGCACTTTGAAGGCAAAACGGAAACATTGCATAAACATAACACGATACCCAATCGCCCTTCACTTAAAAAACAAAATTCCCGTTTTGCCTTCAAAGCACCGAACCGCTGCTTAGTTGTATTCACCACTCAAATCTATACTATGAATGATATCCGTCTAATGTTTGTGCTTATAGTATAGCACATTTCACCAAGAATATCAATGGTCTATAGAATATATTTTCCAATATTTATAGACTATTTTTAGGAGGCGTACCATGAACAGTGATTTAACGAAGATTATCGGACAGCGTGTTCGGAACTATAGAGTTATAAAAAAGCTCATACAGGAAAAACTGGCGGAACTTGCGGATTGTCACCCAACTTACATCGGTCAGGTTGAACGAGGCGAAAGGAACGCAACAATCATCAGCATTGAACGCATTGCGTCCGGCCTTGGAATTGAGCTTTCAACGCTTTTTGAAAAACTTCCCCATTCCGGCGAGGAAATGAGCACACCACTCAAATGTTATGAATTTCTGCTTGAAAAAACACCCGCCGAACAGGAACGGCTTTTCAAAATTTTGACTGAAATCGACGAATACAAAAAGAAATAAAAAACGCTGCAACAAAAAAATCATGTTGCAGCATTTTTTTATTTTTCAACCCGTTTTTCAAGAAGAACAAGCTTCACACCCGGGATTCCGTTGAAATTGCACGGAACAATTCCGGCCTCTCCGAAACCGAGTTTTTTATAAAACGAACGGGCAATCACGTTCCTTTCGTTCGTATCCATCCGCAAAGCGGTGCAACCGTTCTCGGCCGCATATTTTTCATAGAACTCAACGAATTTTCTTCCGACTCCCCTTTTCCCCGCGTCGGGTGAAACGGTCAACGTGTGGAGAACCATGATTTCGGCGTCTTTTGCGCCGTAAAGCCAGTTTCCGTCGAAATAAGCATCCGGCTGAATTTGATTGATTATCGCCGAAGCAACAACGTTTCCGTCCTCTTCAAAAACGAAAAGGTCGTCCCGTTTCAGCGCCGATTCCGCCGTTTCTCTTATCGGATAGACACCTTTTATCCATCCGGTTGAAAGCTCCTTTAAAGCCTCTTTTTCATGAATTTTTTCATAGATGTTTTCAATCGCATCAATGTCTTTCGGCTGCGCTTTTCTTATCATTCGGTTTCATCCTTTCAAATTTTCAAAAACAATTCCGTTATAATAAAAAAATCTGTCCCGGAAAGAATCGGGACAGAACGTTTTGTTTTCTTATTTAAGAGTTCCGTCAACGTCTTCCTTCTTTTCAAGAAGAGCCTTGATGAGTCCCATAATCATATTGATGATTTCAAGAATTTTGCTGATGTCGATGTTCATAATTTTTTCTCCTTATTAATATTTTCTTCGTCGGGTATAATATCAACGACACTATACAAATTTGTGAACAGAATCAAAACAAAGAATAAACATTTATACATTTTTACGTTTTTTGTTTGGTTTTGTCCAAAATATAATTTTTTGTCCGAAAATTCAGCTTCAAACGGTGTGAGGCCGCCGCAAAAGCGGCGACCTCCTTTTTATTCACTTTTCATCAGCTGTTCGGGCCGTACTTAAGCTTGTCGCCGTGAACGATGAACATATCGTAGCAGCAAACGTGCTTAACTCTGAACACACTGTAAAGAATGTTCAAAACGGAAATCCAAAGTCCGCCGAGGAAGGTGTGGCAGATGCACTTGCAGTTTTCGTCAACCGGCATATCGCTTCCGGTATAGTCCTTGAGTGTGACGATTCCCTGATAGCTTCTTTCGCCTTCGGTCGGATAAATCTTCATTGTTCCTTCGTTTGCATAAGTGAAGGTTCCTTCAAAGGCATAATTGCCTCTTGAAATTTTGATTCCGTAAACGGTGCTGTAGTTAAGGCTGATGTCCGCAACGCCCAAATCATCGGTTTTTGCCGTTGCAACGAGCTGACCCTTGCTGTCGGTAATCTGAATGTTTGCGCCGGCAAGGTTCTGATTGTACGGATCAAGAACAATGAGCTGAAGCTTGTAAACCTTCATGCGCTGCGAATGCTTTGCATAAATGTTGATTTCGGTTCCCTCCGGAGTTGAGTCGCTGATTGAAGCGGTGAAAGCATTGAGGTTAACGCTGACTCCGGTGACGAGCGTCCATTCGTTGAGGAACTTATAAATATAGGTTGAGTCTTCGGGTCTTTCCTTTACTTCCGGAACATTGACAGCCTTCTGGCCGTAGCTGATTTCTTCTCTTCCGAGTTCAACACCGTTCCAGTCATGATAAACAATGACATATTTTTTCGCCGTTGCGTTATACTCGGCAAAAATTGCCGTGCTGTCATAGACCGTCTTGGGATTGTATGCCCAGCCCTTGAACGAATATTTGTAATAAACATTGTCGGCAAGAGTCGGAGTTCCGATTGCTTCCGGATATTCCACACTGTGACCGTGAAGAACATCAAGAACTTTCGTAATCGGAGTTCCGTCTGCATTGACGAATCTTACATGATAATAAACATCCTTGCATCTGAAGAGAGCGTAGAAATCGGTGTTTGCGGTGATTGAGGAAAGGTCTGCGGTTTCTGCGGGATATGCGTCCTTGTCTTTGTCAAGAGCCGACTGACCCTTCTTTGTTGTCCAGCCTTCAAAGGTATATGCACCGTAATCTCTGTCCTTATCGCGAACGGGTTCGCCCTTGACCGGATAAACCGCTTCGCTTCCCTTGAGAACATAAAGAGTTGCAAGAGTTTCGGTCTTATATGTTTTTGCAAGCTTTGTGTAAGTTGCGGGATCGATTGTCATTCTGTGATCCGAAAGGGTTTCAAATTCGGCGGTCTTCCATTCGTTGAAGAAGTTGACGCGGTAATAAACGTTTACGCCCTTGTCTGCGCTCTCGCCTTCGCCGGCTTCATATTCCCAATAGGTGCAGCCGCCGTTGAGGCATTCACGCTTCTTTGCAAAAGCATTCTTAGCCGTCGGGTGGGTAACATATTCCCACTCGGAGAATGAATGGCCGGTTGCCGGTTCGCCGTCGATTTCGTCATAGTAGAAGTAATCGCATGCTACGCCTTCAAGAACTCTTTTGCAGGTATACTTGATTCTTCCGGGAGTTGTGCAGGTCGGAGCTTCATAAACACCCTCGTCAAAATCATGACCGAGAGCCGGAGTGAAGAGGTCTCTGTACCATACATCGCAACGTTTGCAGGTGAACATTGTGTAGCCGCGTTCGGTGCAGGTTGCGGGAACAACGGTCTTTGCATAGTCATGGTCGGCAAGCTTGGGAATAACTTCTTCTTCCTTATCGCCGCAAAGTTCGCAGACTCTGACTTTCAATCCTTCGCCGTTATCTTTGTCGCAGGTCGGTTCTTTTGTAACGGTCCAATTGCTCCATCTGTGTGAAGTCTTTTCGGTTACTTCCTTATAAAGGACTTCACCGCAGACAGTACATTTTGTGATGATTGAGCCTTCCTGATGGCAGTTTGCGGTAACAACTTCGGTCTTATATGTATGCGCTTTCTTTTCCGATTCAACGGTAATTTTAACGCCGCAGGTATTGTTTCCGTTTGCGTCAACATGAGCGGTGCAGGTGAATTCAATGAGTCCGTTTTCCTTGCAGGTTGCTTCTTTGACAACCTTTCCGGCCGCCGCAAAAACGTGGTTACCGGCAGGAATCTCGGCTGTTTCCTCAGCGCCGCATCCGGCAACGGTGCAGGTGCGTTTCATGAGTCCGGCGGTGTCATTCGTCGAAGCGGTAACAACCTTCCATTCGCTCCATGTGTGACCCTTTGCGGGCTTTGAAGCGTCATAGCGGTTATATGTGTGAGTTGCGTCGTTCTGACAAACCATTACGTCATATCCGCTGCTTGTGCAGGTCGGAGCAACGCTTTCCTTTGCGACATAACTGTGACCTGTTTTGGGGATGACCTGGGTTTCGGTTTCATCGCAGTTAATGCACTTGACCGTCTTTTCACCGTCAAGAGTGCAGGTTGCGTCTTTTATAATTGTTTCGGTTCCGTGAAAATCGTGAACGTGGCCAACGGCTTCTCCGTCGGCGGCAGCGGTTTTCTGCGGTGCAACAAAGACCATTGCGGTGATTGCCATCAAAACGGCCATAAAAACAGAGAGCGTTTTTTTACCTGTTCGTAAACATTTTTTCATTGAAAAAATTCCTCCTTTAAAAAGTGA
>JAUNFH010000030.1 GCA_030525185.1 Clostridia bacterium | reverse complement strand
CGTGAAGCTCATCGTTGCTGATTGCGGCTACACAAGTGCATGGGACGAATTTACATATAAGCTTGCCGATTTGAAAATTCCGGAAAAGCCGATTCTTCCGCTTGTCAACGCTCTCAACAACAAAAAAGCCGGATACGACTTTAAGAACGACACCAATGCGCTTGAAAGCGTAAAGAGCGCAAGGGTTCCGATGCTCTTTATTCACGGCGGAGCGGACAAGTTTGTTCCGACGTTTATGGTATATCTTCTTTTTGACGCCTGCTCGCACCCGATTAAGGACATGATGATTGTTGACGGAGCTGACCACGCTTCAAGCTATGTCACAAATCCCGAACAGTACGGGGCAAAGATTGACGAAATGCTTGAAAAGGTCGGAGTTGCTCCGGTTGTTCAGAAATAAAAAAACGAGAGTGCCCGATGAGGGCACTCTTTTTTTGAAACATAATATGAATAAACAAAGCTGTTGCAATCAAAATTTTGATTGCAACAGCTTTATTGTTATTTCACGTTGATTTCAAATTCAAGTTTGAACTTTGTTCCCTTCTTCATGAGATAAGGTTCATGGATGCAGGCGCTTCCGGGAGCGTCGCCGCCGACACCTCTTTGCATAAGGTCAAGGGTAACGTTTGTGAAGTCTTTGTGGGGGAGAAGATGCTCGTGCGTTGCTTTGTCGAGGTCGTCGAGCGAATAACGAAGTGCGCCGAAGCAGAAGACGGGCGAACTTCCCTTTGCGGTGAAGGAAAGAGCGTGACCGTTGCCGTCGAAAAGTTCAAGCGAACGAACGTCGGTTCTCTGTCCGTTTTCCTGAGGACGCATATATCTGTGTTCAAGGTCCTCAACCTTCATGTTATAGATGCTGATTTTTCCGCCGGTCTTTCTGTCGCAGTATGTTTCCTGCGGACCTCTGCCGTACCACTTGACTTCGTCAAATTCGCCCGGAAGTCTGAACTGAAGGCCGAAGCGAAGCATATCCATGAGAGGAGTGCCTTCATAGGAAACGTCGATTCTTCCGTCGGAATGAACGGTATAGAAAATTTTCACGCCCTTCATGCCGATAACGCTGATGTTCGTTTCAACTCTTGCGCTGTGGCTGTACTGATGAACGAGAACGGCCTTGCTTTTTGCCATTGCGGTTGAACGTCTCCACTGGAAGAGGGGATTGATGAAGATGAGCGGCGGCGTGAAGTTGAGATAGTCGATGTCGTTGTCGGTGAGCGGTCTGTAAAAATTCGGGCTGAACGGCTTGAGAAGATAGGTCTTTTCGCCTTTTTGAATCTGAGAAAGCTGGCCGTTTTCAAAGGTATAAACAAAGCCGTCACCGGTTACGGTGAAGAACTTTTCCGTTCCTTCAATCTTAACTTTTCCCGTGTCCTTCGGCTCTTCCTTCGGGAGCGCTTCGCGAAGAACATACTGATCAAAGGTCTGCTCATAGCCTTTTTCGCAGAATCTTGTTGCTTCACGTCTGAGGAAGGAGAAGATTATGATGATTTCGCCCTTTGCGCTTTCGGGAATTTCAACCGGAAGGGTGAACTCTTTTTCCGAAAGGGGAGCGGTGTCGGCATAGTCTTTCTTTTCAACTTCGCCCTTGAGAATAATTTCGCCGTCGTTCGTCACGACATAGCAAAGGTCAAAAGCGGAAAGGTCTGAGAAAAGCTGCTTGTTTTTGACGATATAAACGTCCTTTGCGTTTTCCTCCTTTTCAACCTTCATTTCGGCATAGACTTTTTTGACTTCATAGGCCGAGGGGTGAAGCGATCTGTCGGCGGCAATGATTCCGTTTGCGTTGAAATATGTGTTGCTTCCGGTGATTGCGGCGATATTATACGGCGGAACGAACCAGTTCGATTTTTCGTCGTAGTCTGTTCCGTAAAGCCAAATGTCGTTTCCGTTTTCGTCTTTTTTGCGGATTGCCTGGTCAACGAAGTCCCAAATGAAGCCGCCGGCAAGGTTGTCGTATTTTTCAAATGCGTCCATGTATTCCTGGAAGTTTCCGAGGCTGTTTTCCATCGCATGGGCGTATTCGCAAAGAACAACCGGCTTTGTATAAAGTTCTTTTGCAATCGGCTTGTTGTCTGCGGCGAGTGCGTTTGCAATGTTGTCGAAGGCGCCGATTGTGATCGGTTCTTTCTTTCCGAGCTTTTCAAAGTCCTTTTCGTTCGGATACATGCGGCTGATTACGTCGCTCTTTGTGAAGTCAAAGTCGCCTTCGTAATGGAACTGTCTCGTTCTGTCAAGGCGCATTGCGGCCTCTTTCATGCGAAGGAAGTTGCTTCCGTCGCCGGATTCGTTTCCGAGACTCCACATGAAAACGCAGGCATGGTTTCTGTCTCTGAGAACCATTCTTTCCATGCGGTCAATGACGGCTTTCGTCCACATCGGATTGTCTCCGGGAACACCCTTGCGGCGGACACCGTGGGTTTCAAGGTCGCATTCGTCCATTACCCAAAAGCCGTATTCGTCGCAAAGGTCATAAAGCTTCGGGTCGTTGGGATAATGGCTCGTTCTGATTGCGTTGATGTTTGCGCGTTTCATGATATTGAGGTCTTCGATATATCTTTCGTAAGGCACGGCCCAACCGTAATCGGGGTCGTAATCATGGCGGTTAACGCCGCGGATGAGAAGCGGCTGACCGTTGACGAGAATTTTTTCGCCCTTGATTTCAACCTGCTTGAAGCCGATTCTGATTGCCTTGAAGGTCACTTCGTCGCCGCAGGTGACTTTGAAAAGGAGAGTGTAAAGCTCCGGCTTTTCGCTCGACCAAAGGGCGGGGGACATGATGCGCTTTTTGAAAACGAGCTTGTTTTCGCCGGCTCTCGTGATGAGTTCACTGCTTCCGATTGCGGTGTCCTTTCCGTCTTTGAGGAGAACGGCGGCAACTTCGGCAAACTTTCCGGCATCGGAATAATCGTTGATGAACAGTTCGGCGGTGAGGTCGGCGTCGGTATAATTGTTGATGAGGTCGGTTGTGACATAAAGGTCACGAAGGCAGACTTTCGGCTCGCTGTAAAGATAAACTTCACGATAGATACCGGAGAAGAACCACATATCCTGGTCCTCAAGGTATGTTCCGTCCGTGTAACGGTAAACAACGGCCGTGAGTTGGTTCTTGCCTTCCTTAACGTAATCGGTCACGTCAAATTCGTGCGGTGTGTTCGGACCTTGGGAGTAGCCGACTCTTTTTCCGTTGAGAAAAACTTCAAGTCCGCTTTTTGCCGCGCCGAAGAAAAGGAAAATTTCGCGGCCGAGCCATTCCTTCGGAAGGTCAAAGGTTGTTCTGTGAACGCCGACTTCCTGAGCGGTGTGATCGATTGAGGGAATTTTGCTTTTTTCGACGCTGATGCAGTTCGGGAAAGAGTTTGCGTAATAATACGGTTTTGTGTAATCTTTCTGAAGCTGCCAAACGCCGGGAACGGTGATGTTTTCCCAATTTGAATCGTCAAAATCGGCGTCGGTTGTTCCGAGGGGAGCTTCGGCAATGCCCTTTTCCCAAAGGAACTTCCATTCTCCGTCAAGAGAAATTTTGAAAGGGGAGTCCTTTCTTTCGGTTGCGCTTTCGGCTGTTTTGTGCGGAAGGGCAATGACGTGGCCGTCCTGCTTGTTTTCCTGAATAATCTGAGGGTTTTCCCAAATGTACTTCATATCGCAGTCCTTTCTATGTGAATAATTTGATTTTTTGTTTTTCGGTTTTTTGCCGGAAGAATATGCGTCAAAAAACGACATATATAATAGTATACGGATTTTTGAAATTTTTTCAACACACTTTTTGATTAATAAAAATAATTATTGTAAAGTTTGTGAGTTGCGGTGTATCGTGCGTCGAAGCTTTCGCAGCCGATGACAACAGTGATGACCGTGTGACGGCTGTTGGTTGCGGCGGAAATGATTCCGGTGTAATTTGTGTCAACCGTTCCGGTTTTCATTCCGTGGGCATAGCTTGAATATTTTGAGCTGTAAGGAACGAGGAGACTGTTCGTCGTTGTCCAGTATCTTCCTTCGCCGGTGAGTGCGGTGACGTATTTTGCGTTCGTTGAAGTAATTTTTGCAAGGGTCGGATTTTTGAGAATGTTTCTTGCAACAAGAAGAAGGTCATGAACGGTTGAGTAATGACCGGAAACCGGATAACCGTGGGGATTCACGCAGTGAGTTCCGGTTGCTCCGATTGATTTCATGTAATCATTCATCATTGAGACGAAATAATTTTTTGCTTCCACGTAACCCATGTTGGGATTTTTTGAAACTTTTCTTGCACAGTTGACGGCGATTGTGTAGGCCGCGTCGCCTCCGGACGGAAGGAGAAGGCCGTAAAGAAGGTCACCGAGGCGGAATTTTTCGCCCCGTTTGATTCCGCAGGTACTCGAAAGCGGTTCAACCATGTTAAGTTCGTTTCCGACGGTGATCACAGAGTCAAGGCTCATGTTTTTCGTTGCGACGAGAGCGGTGATGAGTTTTGTGATGCTCGCCGGATAGCAACGCTCAAACATTCGGTTTCCGAAAATCATACGGCTGTTCGTCACGTCGTAAACGCAGGACATATAATTGAAAATCGGTTCCGCAACGGAAATTTTGATTTTTACGGTGCTGTTTCCGTTTTTCGCCGTGAGGACGGCCGAACCGGTTTTTGCGGCAAAAATCAAATCTCTTTTTGCAATTTGAAGAACGTTTTCGTCCGAACTTGAAAGCGAAAGATATTTCGTTCCGGCGCTTGAAGAAACGGCGATGTATTCGCCTTTTCGGATGTTGCTTTTTTCAAGAGTGATTTTCAGCTTTCCGGTTTTTCCGACCGTTCGATCGGAAGCTTTTCCTTTGAGGGACTGATCTTTCGTTTCAACAATCGGCCTTATTACGAAGTAGTAATTCGTAAGGCTTTTTTCTCCGGTGTAAGTATATTCCGGGTCATCGGTTTTTCCGACATAACGGAGTTTTCCGTTCTTGGTTTCCGAAACGTAAATTTTATAGCAAGTTACCGGAGAGATTTCTTCCCATGTAAGGAGGGTTTTAGTTCCCTCGATACGGGTGGATTTTATCTTTTGAATTTTTTTCGGGGTAACATAAAAAAGAGCGGTGTTCGAAAAAGCGGAAGTGTTGTTTTTGCTTACGGCGCGGACACGGATTTTATATCCGGTTTTTCCGTCGAGACCGCGGATTCGGAAATTCACGTCTGAGGTTTCACCGACCGATTTATATGCGGTGACTTTCGTCGGGCTGACAAAGATCTGATATTTTTCCGCACCTTTGACGGCTTTCCATGAAATGTTTATTGCAGAAAAAGATGTCTTTGTTGCTTTTACGGAGGAGACGGTCGGAAGTTTTGTTCTCACGGTGAGGATTTTTCCGACCGGGCCGAGAATTTTCTTCCCGTCTTCAATCGTGTATGCGCGGACGGTGAATTTGTAATTTCGGTTGGCCCTGAGGTTTTCGGCACGGAAAGAGTTGTCCTTGACGTTTCCGAGAATTTCGTAGCCGTCGCCGTTTGCACGGTAGACGCGATAGCCGTCGGCACCTTCAACCGCATTCCAGGAGAGGGTGCAGGCAGTGCTTTCTCCGAGCGCTTTGAGCGAATCCACTGCGTCAAGCTTCGCCGCAAAGGAGGAGAAAAAGAAGACGGACGAAATCAAAAGCGTAAGTCCGAGCGTCAGAAAAAGAGAAGTGGTTTTTTTCATGTTCAACATTCTTTCTTTTAAGATAGTATATAATAAATAATTCTATCACACACCGGCGAACAGGTCAATAAAAAAGGAGAGTAATTCAATGAAAAAAAGGCGTTTTTTCGGCTTTTCACATCGGATTTTTCTTTCAACAAAGTTTTCAACATAATTTTGCAGTTTTTCAACATTTTATGTTGAATTTTCAACGCGATTTTGACGGTTTTCAACGTTTTTCACGGATTTTTTAACATTTGTTCGATTTTTTCAACATGATGAGGAAAGTTTTCAACATTTCAACATTGGAAAATGTTGAAAAAATAGGGCAAAAACGCCGTGTAAAGATTTTTTCTTGTCAAAGTAAAGGGAAAATACTTGCACCGGAGAAAATTAAGGACGAACCGGCACCGACCGAACCTGAATCGATCCGAAAAATCTCTCCGTTTTTCGGCATGTAAATTCCATGCGAAACCGTATCGATACATATAAATTCACGGGCATTAAAACAGGAAAACTCCGGGTATCCTCGAGCAACTTTTCTATGACACAATCGCACAGGCACAAGGAATTACTATGTCATTTTCACCAAACGGCAAAACCCTTTTTTGTAATAAAATCCAAATATTAAACTTTATTTAATCTTTTTCCTCTTTCACCTTGACTTTGTTGATTTTCAAATGCTATACTGATACCAACTAAAAGTGACTCTTTCGGGAGTTTTGCGCCCAAACGGTGGGGAACGGTCGGGTCAGGGACCGCACCGAAAACCGCTCAAAGCGAACGGAAAAGTCAGGGTGACGCGGCTCGGATTTTATGCGCGTTGCTCAACGGTTAATTTTTCTTAAGGAGGAAATCTTATGAAAAAATATTTCAAAAAAAGCCTCTCGCTCTTTATGGCGGCTCTCATGCTCATGAGCTGCTGGGTGTTCTTTGCGCCCACAAAGGCGGAAGCTGCTTCTGCCGGAAGCTATAAGTGGAAGGTTACTCTTTATGTTGAAGAGAATTATGACTGGAAGCATGACGCTCAAAACATTTATGTTGACTACTATACTAACAATGGTTATGGAAGTGACATGCAGAACGACGGCACTTCGTATTTCCATGTTAACAAAAACCAGTATGAAAACGACAAGGCTAACTATTCCTTTGAAGGTTGGTCGAAGGGATTTCCGGTTCGTGTTCGTCTCAGTACGATGAAAAACAACAACAGCATGTGGAACGCTAACTATCGTTGTATTCTTTATGTTCAAAAGGGAAATGACTGGGTTGAACTTAAGAATACTGGAAAGGTTACCGGAATCGGTGCAAAGAAGTACCTTAAAGACTGTACTGTTGATACCCGTAATTCAAGCAACGGCAACTGGCCGAAAGCAACATCGGTTTCTTTCAATGTCGGTAATCAGAATGTTAACATTCCAACGTGGGGTTCAGATGATTGGAAAAAGACTGTTACCGCAACGGTTAAAGATCAGTACGGTGTAAACTGGTATCAGGCTCCGGCTTCATGGTCAATCGGAACTACCTCGGCCGCAACGCAGGGTTACACCGGAGCATCAATTGACAAGACCGGTGAATCCGATTCAACAACGCTGACAATTACTCCTAACGCTCAGACAGCAAACAAGTCAACCACCGGTTATCAGAAGGATCTCTACCTTAAAGCTACACGAGGAAATGCAAGTGGAACGGTTAAGTTCACTTTGAGTAATCCTAACTATACTTGGACATACAATTCAAACAATCCGAAATCGGATTTACCGGTCACTATTAAAAGAAACGGAACAACCGATTGGAGCAGTTCCGCAACAGACGGAAACTATACGGAAACAAAACGTTATTATTATCTTCCGTCGATTTATCCGACCGATGCGATAAGAGCCGGTTACACTTTCAAAGGCTTTTATTCAACCAAGAATAATGCCTCATATGCCAAAGAAGAAAGTGATTTTGCTCCGTCCGGAACAAAATTCTCGGCAACAAATACGGTCGCAAACGGAAAAGACAATCCTCCGCTTACATACTACGCCGCATGGTGGGCAAAGAACGCAACTGTCACCCTCGTTGACAACGGCGGAAACGTTGTTGCAAAATATACCGCTAAGTATGACAAGCCGGTAGCCTATGTTGCGGGCGCAAGCATTCCGACGAATGTTCCCTTCAACAGAATCGGCGAAACGGGTTCGTTTAGATACGAGTTTAATGGAGACTGGAAAGTCATCGACGCAAAGCAATACAACGCAGACGGAACTCAGAGTCCGTACAGCGAAGCATACGGCTCGGATATAGATTACGTCATTAAGGGCGACACCGTTTTCCAGGCTCAGTATAATATGTTCAAGAACAGCTACACCGTTGATTACCGAAACGAAAACGGCGACGTTCTTCAGAGCAAGTCATACAGCTACAGAGACAACGCAAACTTTGAAGCAACCGCTCCCGCAAAGGCGGCCGACAATTACTTCACCTATAGTTTCATCGGCTGGCACAAGGTTGTCGGCGACGAGCAGAAGAAGGGATACGTTGTAAATTCGGAAGGCTTCCTCAGCACAAGCAAGACAAGCGACAAAGCCGATTCGGTATACAAATATATTGATACCGTCGGTGACTTCACCGTCAGAGCGGACACAACATATGTTCCCGTTTATGAAAAGACCTTCATTGATTACACGGTCAACTTCGTTTACAAAGACGACGAAGGAAACGTAATCACAACCGAAGCGAAGAAGTATCATTACAACGACGCTCTTGAAACTCCCGAAGTTCCCTCGAGCTACAACTTCGACGGTTCAAGACATACTCTTCAGGAAAATGACTGGAGAAAGAACAGCGAAAGCGGCGAGGTTGCCGGAGCAATGCCGACCGTCGCAACCGAAAACGCAACATACTATGCAACCTATGACGCAGGTATCCCGTCCGTATACGACGTAACGTTCACATATATTGACACCGACGGAACCGAAAAGACGGTTTCTCAGAAGGTTACGCACGGAAGCAACATTATCGAACCGACGGACGTTCCTCAGAAATACAGAGACGATGAGAACGAATATACCTTCGCAGGCTGGCTTGACCAGGATGGAAACGCATTCAACGCAAACTGCAAAAAGGACCTTCAGTATACCGCTCAGTACACCGCTTCAAAGCTTTACACCGCAACCTTCATGAACGAAGGCGAGCAGGTAGGCGAAGTTTTGAAATATGTCAAGGGCGAAACAATCGTTCTTCCCGCAACTCCGACCAAGGAAGCCGACGTAATCGCTTCAAAGTACACCTTCAGCGGATGGCTTGACCAGAACGGAAAAGCAAACTCCGTAATGGGTGAAGAAGACCTCGTCTTCACCGCTCAGTATGACCCGACTTACATTGATTACACAATCAAGTTCGTTTGGAAGAATGCCGACGGAAGCGACTACACTCAGGAAAAGACCTATCATTACGGTGACATCGTTGCCGTTCCGGAAAACCCGTCCGAATATCACGACACAACTTACAAATATGAATTCAAAGCATGGGACAACGATGTTGCAAAGCATTGCACGGAGAACATGACTTACACCGCAACATACAGAAAGACCTATGTTTATTACATGATTACTTTCTATAAGGAAGTTCTCGGTGCGGACGGAACAATCGGATACGAAGAATATACATCCGACTCTTTCATCTATAACGAAAAAATCAGAATTCCCGTTGTTGCTCCCGACCCCGCGATCCTTAATCCGGGCGGAGACAAGAACCTCACGAACAAGATTGTCGGTTGGCAATACAAAGACGAAGAAGGAAACCTTCAGGATTTCGTCAGCGGCATGAAGATTGAAAGAAACATGGAGTTCTATCCTGTTTATAAGGCAGTTAAGAGCACCCGTGTTGTTCACCTCATTGATTTCGACGGAAAGAAGATCGGCGACGTCACCGTTGAATACAACGAAGCTCTTTCGGATGAAAGCACATATTCCGTTCCGAAGAGAAATTACGGCGACGACGTTCATTACACCTTCAGATCATGGGTTAAGGAAGACGGAACCGATTTCGACATCAATACCCCGATCACCGAAGAGATCACTCTCACGGCAAGCTACAGCGAAAATGCCCACGTATTCGGCGAAATCGTTGCAGACAAAGCCCCGACCTTCTTTGAAACCGGACTCGGAACAAGAACCTGCGAATGCGGAAAAGTTCTTCCGGACCAGGTCATTGAAAAGATTCCGGACACCAAGGCTCCGACCGCAAAGCTTTACGTCAAGGATTCAATCATCGAAACCGGCGACGACGTTGACATGAGCGAATCGATTTATGTTGCTCCTTCAAACAACCTCATCATTGCAACCGATGACAAGGCCGAAGCGAGCGAATATAATCCCGACGGAAACGGAATCGGAACGGGAAAAATCGAATTCACCGTTTCAATCGGAAAAACTCTTCTTGATTATTCCGAAATTACCGATTGGAATCTTCGCTTTGACTATGACGAATATGTCAACACACTGAAGGCGGAGAACGAAAAAGCCGGTCTCGGTTATGTACTCACCGAAGATCAGATTCTTGCTCTCAGAGAATACGAAACCAACACCAGCGCATACGTCGGCGATCTTGTTGACGATTTCAAAATCAACGACGGCGACTTCTTCATCTTCTATGCAAAGATTACCGACAGAAACGGAAACGTAAGCTACATCCATTCAAGACTTCTTGAACTTGACAACACCGCACCGACAGTTGCTCTTTCGGGCGGCGGAAACGGCGGAAGCAAGTTCTGCACAAAGGCAACCGCAACCGCAACGGACGAAACCGAACTCGTTTCACTCACCGTTGACGGCAAGGAAGTTGAAATTAAAGACAATACGGCAACGGTTGAAATCACCGAAGCCGGAATCCATCAGATTATCGCAACCGACAAAGCCGGAAACACAACGGTTAAGAATATCACAATTGTCGGCGAACACAAGGAAAAGAGATACACCACCGAAGCCACCTGCGAAAACGACGGCCAGATCGTTATCAGATGTACCGTTTGCGGCGAAACGGTCGGCGAACCGATCGTTATTAAAAAGCTCGGCCACAAGTGGGAAGTTATCGACGAAGTTGCCGCAACCTGCACCGATGACGGTTACACTCTTGAACGTTGCGCAAACTGCGGAACAACGAAGAAGACCGTTCACGAAGGTTCTTCAACCGGCGAGCACACTTACGGCGATTGGAAAGTGATCACCGCCGCAACCTGCTCAACCGAAGGAAAGCGCATTAAGGTTTGCTCGGTTTGCCACGACACCGTTACGGAAATTATTCCGGTTGACCAGACGGCTCACAAGTGGGCACGCAGCGTTGTCACAAGACCGACCTGCACCGAAAAGGGATATTCGACAAGAATTTGTAAGCTTTGCGGCGAAACCGAAACTTACGGCGAAACCGAAGCACTCGGCCACGAGAAGAGCGACGAATGGGTTGTAACCGTTGAACCGACCTGCACCGAAGAGGGTGTCAAGGTTCAGTACTGCGTAAGATGCGGCGACAAGTACGACGCAATGGCAACGGAAAAGATTCCGGCAACCGGCCACTCCTGGAGATGGAAAGAAAACCATCCCGCAACCGCAGACGAAGAAGGCTATACTCTTTATGTCTGCATGATTTGCGGCGAAGAAAGAAAGACGAATATTGTTGACAAACTCGCAAAGACAACAATTACCTTCTACGGTGAAGACGGAACAACCGTTCACAAGGAATTCAAGGATTTCGTTGAAGGCGACGTAATCACGGCTGCCGACGTTGAAACTCCCGTGAAGGCTGAGGACGAAGCCAACAAGTATGTCTTCTCCGAATGGGTCAACGCCGAAACCGGCGAAAAGGTTACTCTTCCGCTCGTTGCCGGCAAGAGCGACATCAGCCTCAAGGCCGTTTTTGAAGCAAGAGCAAAGAAATTCACCGTTGTTTTCTATAACAGCGACAACTCGCTCTTCAGAAGAGTCGGCTATCTCGCTTACGGCGAAGAAGTCAAGCTCACTTCAACTCCGACCAAGAAGAACACAAAGATTAATTCTTATGAATTCATCGGTTGGGCTCCGAAGGATGCAACGCAGATTTATGAAAAGGACATCGTTGACTCCGAAGGCAACGTAATCGCCGAAAGAAACGTTTATCCGACAGTTACCGCAACCGTAAACAACGCAGAATACATTGCGGTATTCAAAGAAACGATCAATCAGTATAAGGTAACATTCGCTTATTCTTACACCGACGTCATCGGAACAATCACTGTTGACGCCGGAACGGACGCAACCTTCCCGGCAGATATCTATAAAGATCATCCCGCAAAGGCTGCCGACGAGAAATACCATTACACCTTCAAGCAGTGGAAGGGCGACTCACTTGAAAACGTTGTTGCCCCGACCCTTGCAATCGCAGATTTCACCGCAACATATCACACGGTTGAAAGCGAAGTAATCGACAAGCAGCCGACCTGCGAAGAAGCCGGCCTTGCGGTTTACAAGTGCAGCTGCGGATATTCATGGACAAAGGTTCTTCCGGCGCTCGGCCATGACTTCGGTGACGTTCAGCCCGACGGAAAGCGTCATTGCTCACGTTGCGACGCAACCGAGGAAAGCGGAATTCAGTACACCGTCAAGTTCTACATTGAAGGCGAAGCAACCCCGTTCAAGACAATCGGCTTCCTTTCATACGGCGCAGACATTTCGGAAAGAATCCCGACTCCGAAGAAGAGCGATACAGAGACAACGACTTATGTGTTCGACCATTGGTATAAGCTCGGCGATCCCGACAAGAAGGAAGTAAAGATTGAAAACATCATTACCGCCGACGCTGCATACGTTGCAATGTTCAAAGAAACCGTCAAGAAATATAAAGTCATTTATGCGATTGACGCAGAACACGTTCTTCAGATCAGCGAAGTTGAAGCCGGTTCAAAGGTACTTCCGGAATACACCGGAGCAACCCCGACAAGCTCGAAGTTCGACACGAAGTATCACTACGTATTCTACGGTTGGTCAAAGACCTCCGACGATTATCCTCACGGAATCGTTTCCGACGTTTATATCACGGCCGTCTTCATTGAAGAAGATCATATCTTTGAAAGTCAGGCCATGAGAAACGCAACCTGCACCGAGCCGACGAAGGAAATCTTCAAGTGCAAAAAGTGTGATTGCACCTATGAAAAGACGACCGGAAAGGCACTCGGTCACAGTTGGAAACTTGTTTCAACCGTTGAACCGACCGAAACGGTTGCCGGATATGAACTTTACAAGTGCACACGTTGCTCGGAAGAATATAAGAAAGAGCTTCCCGCAAAGGCTTATATCTACTTCACCGTTACCGTTGTTGACCAGAACGGAAAACCGGTTCAGGGCGCAACAGTTTCAATCTTCGACGGAACGAAGTTCGTTGCTTCCGCTTTGACCGAAGCAAACGGAAAGGTAACGTTCAGAGTTGAGGCGGCAAAGAAATACCGTGTTGTTGTTGAATATGACAAGCAGCATGTTGAAGGCGACATTACGGTTAATCCGGACGGTTCAACTTCAGGCGGAAGCATCGGCGTTCAGGTTACGCATTGCTCCTGCACCTGCCACAGAGACGGACTTTGGCCGGCAATCTTCCGCTTCTTCCACAAGATCATCAAAATGCTCACCGGCGAGTTCGGTTGCTGCGGTGATCCCGATTCAAGATACGGAAAGTAATTTTAACATTAAGCATCGCTCGAAAGAGCGATGCTTTTTTTGTGTTTTACAAGATGTTGTGTGTCGGAAAAGCAAAAATACAAGTTGTCGGAAAAACATTTTTTCATTCTCAGATATCATTAAAATCAGAGGGTAAATCTACACAAAAAAGCCTTAAAGCATATATGCAATATGTAGAAAAGCAAAAACTATTAAAAAAAATATTGAAATAAAGTACCCAAAATGTTATACTTACTACAGTTATAGGTGTCTCTATGGGTGGATTGCACCCTTTTTCGAGCATTATGAACGAAAAAAATGAAGTGACCTGGGGAGATTTTAGGTACTATTATAGGGAATCCTATGTTGAGTATACATACATTTTTCATCTAAGGAGGAAAACTTTATGAAACTTGGGAAAAAACTTCTGAGTTGCATCCTCGCAGTCATCATGATTGTGTCAAGCATGTCTGTTTGCTTCAGCGTTATCGCTGCGGCTGACGTCAGCTCTGTCACCGGCGCAATCGAAATGTATTATGATGACCTCATGGAGTCCATCAAGTCGGGAGACACAAAGCGTGTCCCGAATGTCAAGGGCGGCCAGGTTATGACCGTCGCGGTGGATACCTACACGAGCGCATGGTACAATGTAACACGTGCGTGGTATGAGTATGCAATCGGAAAAGGACGCGGTAAGACTTATACCGCTATCTACAACGACCTTCTCACAGCGGCGAAAGCCCGTGTTGCAGAGGGCAGCCCCATTGCCGAAAATGATTATAAGGCAGTTCTTGATTACTATAACTGCACTTACGGCGGTCCTATGACTGTTTATGTCAAGCCCGGCTATGACATTCTTGCGTGGGATACTGCCGACGCAATGGAGACCGACCGTAACTATCATGACGCAACCTTCAAAGTTACTTATGACGGCGGCGTCACCGGCGGTACTCTCACCGACGATCCCGATATTGCAGGTATTCAGAATAACGTCACGATGCTCAAAAACTCGATTCTTGATTGCCAGGAAAAGTTTGAAGGTTGGTTCAAACTTGATCTTGACAACATGAGCGACGATGAACTCCTTGCTCTTGTTGACGGTGAAGGTTCATGCGGAACAACACTTTCCCAGTTTGGCGAGGCGGTTTCAATCTGCTCTTCGGGTATTTTCCTTACAGAGGACACTGCCGAGGTCAAGGCTCAGAAAATTTGGGATCATTATATTAAGCCGGCAACCGGTTATACATATGCTCAGGCTCAGGAGTGGATCAACGGAAGATTGATGACCGCTCTTTATAAGGCATACGCAAATCTTTTCGTAAAAGATTTCGATGCGCTTATGAATTTTGATCTCTCTGACAAGACCGTAACGGCCGATGCGATTCGTGAGCATTACAATGCCGTTATGATCAGAATCGAAGAGCTCAACAATATGGTCAGCCCGACCGACAGCACAAAGAACATTGCTGCCGAAATCAAGGCCAAACTTCCCGACGGCTACAGAGCGACTGTCAAGAACTATGTCAGCCAGGTTGAAGTAGCTGCGGCTCAGCGTTACGCAATCGGTCCGTATGCTTCGGGTGAAGAAGCTTATGCCGACCAGCTCACAGATCTCATTGCCGCAAACGTTCCGACTTATGACCATGACGACGCCGACGCCGCAACCGCATGGCCCGGTTCGGAAGATGAAGCAAAGGCTAAGGAATTCCTCAGCAAGGCGACCGCACTCATCGGAAAGATTGACTCGGACATTCTTTCTTTCGTTCCGTTCAGCGACAGCCGTTTCACCGCTGAGACGGGCGGTGTTGACAAAGCCCTTTCGGAACTTCGTCGCCAGAACATTTCCGCAGAAAGATATAATCAGCTTCTTGATAAAATCAAAACCGTAAGTCTTGACGTTAACGGATCTTCTTACTATCAGATCAAGGCCAAGATGGACGGTCTTATGAAGTCAACGATTCTTGACGGAAGAAAGACAAACGATCTTACCGATTATTACGGAACTTTCAGCGCTCTCGTTGCTTCGGCTCAGAAGCTCAGAAACAGCACCGACGAAAGCGATAAGGAAATCTTCAACGAAGTGTTCCCCTCAAAGACCGACGCAGACGGAAACGTTATTGACGGTCTTAAGGAATATGAAGATTATCTCATCACAATCAAAGAGCGTGTTGCAAGAAGACTTTATGAACAGCTCAAGCTCGTTGAAAAATATGCAGGCGAAGCAACAACAAGCCAAACCGGCGCAACCAAGAGAGCTGCTTATAACAACTACGAAGCAATCATCGACGCTTACGGCGCGATTGAAATGGACGAAACTGCTTTCCGGAATTTCAATCAGAACGCAATCACAAAGTTTACACTCAAAGACGGAAAGACCGAGGTTCAGGTTTCTGAACTTATAAATCTCTTCCCGACGATTAAGGATTATTACAATCAGGCCGTCAACTTCAGAAGCGGAATCAAAGCCGCTTTGAGTGCAGCCAACAGCAGCAGCGCTACTGCCGACAAAGATATCCTTAATGCTCTTTTCGGCGGCAGCTTTGGAAACTACAAGTGGGTTTCCGCAATGAACAAGCTCGATTACAGAGACATTCAGAACTTTGTTGACAGCATCGGTCTCACAGCTTATAAGAACGGCGTTTCGTATTCACAGCTCGGAACGCTTATGGATAATGCCGTTAAGGATTTCGATACAATCCTTGTTTCAAACGACATTGGTACTCTCCTTGAAGGTTTCCTCTCAAAGCAGGACGAAACCGGAACAATGACCTCCTTCCTTGGAACGTGGAAATATAACTATACGGTTGCAGGCGTTACTTATAAGAAAGGCACCGCAATCAAAAACCTTAAAGAATTCCTCATCAGCACAATCATTAACCTTCTTTATTCAGGTAAAGTTCAGACCCTTGCAATGAGCACGATCATGCCTATGCTCGGCGGTGCTCTTACCAATATGGAAGGCAGCGTTATGGGAATCAAGTACAGTGACGCCCTTCCCGCAGCGGCACGTTCGGCAATCCCCTCAATGCCGCACCACTTCTATTGGAACTCTGCTTATGACCGTGCAGGCGGCGACGCAAACTCCGACACTCAGTGGTATAAGTGGTTCGACGGTTCAATCCTCGGCTCTGATCACAATTACAACAGCGTTATCAAAAAGATTTCCGAAGCTTCTTATCACAAGGGAACATATGCAAAGTCATATTGGACAGACGTCAACTGGGATACTTTTGACAGCGAAGCTGCATGGCATATTCAGGACGCAAGCGGTTTCTATAATTCAATGGCTGCCGCATTCTGCGGACTTGCCGTACCTCTTGCGACGCTCCTTACTCAGGACCAGAACAAGCTGACAGCCGAAATCGGTGTCCTTAACATCACAATCCCGATCGACAACACCGGCTCTTCGCTTTATGACCGTCTTTTCGTTCCTCTTTATGAACTTCTCGGAATTCCGCAGAGATCAGGAAACAACCACGGTTATCATTCAAAAGACGATATCAGAAACGCTTGCTCAGTAACCAAGGGCAAGTACGGCGCTGTTTCATCACTTACAAACAACGGTGTAACTCTTTGGGAATATCTTCTTGAGCCGATTACTTATTGGCTTGACAATACCCTTTTCGTAAAGCCGGTTGAAACCATTCTCGGAATTCTCCCGAACCTTCTTGCCGTTCTTGAATACAACCAGCTCGTTCCGAAACTCAAGAACATCAAGATTAAGATTAAGGCAACAGTCCTTGCGACGTTTGATATCACCGAACTCAACCTTTGGGATATGGCCATTAAGGGTCTTCTTGAAGGTTACGGCCTTACCGACAGCACCCTCGCTTCGGGCGCAAGCGGTATCCTCAACGTTCTCATTAAGGCAACTTCAACAACTTCTGCACCGAATAACGACAACAAGAAAGAATACCTGATGGGCGTTACCAAGGACTCACAAGGCAACAAGGTTGTCGGAACGGAAGCGAAGGACGCAGCGTTCTATCAGAATAACGGAACCGGAACGAAGTATTACTTCAGAAATATCGGTCTCCTTACTCAGATGCTTTACAATTCATTCGGCGACGGACTCATCGAGTGGATGTGGTCAAATTCAAAGGGCGAAAAGCAGAACGTAGGAAACAATCAGACGAAGTCTGTTCCGCTCACAATTCCCGTCAACCGCTTCATGGCATCGAATAAGAGCAACAGCATCGGCACTTATTCATTCGCCGGCTTTGACGGAACACTCAACGGTTACCATGTAAATTCCGATCCGGGCGACACACTCCTTACTCTCTTCCGCTGGCTTCTTGACGACGGAACAATCTATCGTTTCGCAGGACTCATCAACGGAATGATGGAAGCCGATCCCGAAACCGGAAAAACTCTCTTTGACAGCCTTCTCCCGATTCTTGACGGTCAGGCAGATACCCTTCTCGGTGTTCTCGTTTGCCTTCTCAACGATTACAACGTTGATTTCACAGGCTACACCGACACGGTTATGAACAACTACAAGAACTTTGTCAACAAAAACGGCGAAGAACTCCTCGGTTCAAAGAAAGCCGATGACACATGGCCGACAAAGTTCGTTACGGGTTATTACCTCGATCAGGTTCTTAAAGACAACGGCGGTATCGACTCCAACCCGACCGGCATTGCAAAGGCAGACGCAGCAGTTGCAAACGCAGACACGGTTGTAACGTCACTCATCCCGCTTCTTATGAACCTCCTCGCTCCGATGCTTCAGGAAACTTTCCCCGACGCAATCGAAAAGTATAACGAGGGCAAGCTTAACACAATCGAAGACATCGTTCTTGAAATTGTTGTTTCAAACGAATTCATCAACTGGTTCATGACGCTTCTTGTCGGCGATCATGAATATAAGCCCAAGACCGATTCCGACGGAAACGTAATCAAGGGCGAAGACGGAAAGCCCATCCTTTCCGACGAAATCGACACTGGACTTCTTGGCGGTCTCCTCGGCGACGCAACCGGAACACTCGCAAAGGTTCTTGACATCCTTGCAAAGCTTGACATCGACGTAACGCCGAACGGCTTCTACAAGATTGCAAAGTCAGGTTCGTTCGCAAACAGCCAGCTTGCAACATGGTTTGAAAAGTGCCTTGCAAAGGTTAAGGCAGAAGACAACACCAAGACCATGGCAACCAT
>JAUNFH010000029.1 GCA_030525185.1 Clostridia bacterium | reverse complement strand
GAAGAGGAAGCAATCGGCTATATGAAGGAAAAGGCCCAGAAGTTCATGAAGAAGGGCAAAGAGATCGTTGAAATGAATGAGAAGGCAATTGACGCCGGCGCAACCGCTTACGTCAAGATCAACGTTCCCGCTGAGTGGGCAGATGCTGCCGACGCAGAAGCAGAAGCAAAGAGCGAAGGCGCAGCAAAGCTCGTCAAGATGGTTGACGACATCATGAAGCCCGTTGGCCGCATGGACGGCGATTCACTTCCCGTTTCCGCTTTTGAAGACCACGCAGACGGTACCTTTGAACAGGGCGCTTCCGCTTATGAAAAGCGCGGCGTTGCCGTTATGGTTCCGGAGTGGGATGCAACAACCTGCGCACAGTGCAACCAGTGCTCATATGTCTGCCCGCACGCAACGATCAGACCTTTCTGCCTGACCGAAGAAGAAGCAGCAAACGCACCGGCAAACGCAAAGCTTGTTGACAAGAAGGCCGGCAAGGGTAAGGGCGTTTATAAATACACCCTCGCGGTTTCTCCGCTTGACTGCATGGGCTGCGGCGTCTGCATCGGCGTCTGCAAGACCAATTCTCTCAAGATGGTTTCCCGCGAAAGCCAGGATGACCTTCAGCCGGTATTTGACTATATGGTCAAGAACGTTTCCGTCAAGGAAGACGTTGCCGACAACACCGTTATGGGCAGCCAGTACAAGACTCCGCTGCTTGAGTTCTCCGGCTCCTGCGCAGGCTGCGCCGAGACCTCATATGCACGTCTTATCACTCAGCTCTTCGGCGACAGAATGTATATCTCCAACGCAACCGGATGCTCCTCAATCTGGGGCGGCCCGGCAGCAACTTCACCGTATACCGTCAACAGCAAGGGTCACGGTCCGGCATGGGCTAACTCCCTGTTTGAAGACAACGCAGAGCACGGCTTCGGTATGCTTCTCGGTCAGAACGCAATCCGCAACGCTCTCATCGCTAAGGTTGAAAATATCCTTTCCGCAGAACAGGCTCCCGAATCACTCAAGGCAGCTGCTAAGGCATATCTTGACACCGTAAACGACGGCGAAAAGAACACCGCCGCGGCAGACGCACTTGTTGCAGAGCTTGAAAAGGTTGCCGGCGACTGCGAAAACTGTGCTTCAATCCTTAAGGAAAAAGAATATCTTTCCAAGAAGTCCGTTTGGATCTTCGGCGGCGACGGTTGGGCATACGACATCGGCTTTGGCGGTGTTGACCACGTTCTTGCTTCCGGCGAAGACGTAAACATCATGGTATTCGATACCGAAGTTTACTCCAACACCGGCGGACAGGCTTCAAAGGCATCTCAGATCGGTCAGGTTGCACAGTTTGCTGCTGCCGGTAAGAGCATTGCAAAGAAGAGCCTTGCAGAAATCGCAATGAGCTACGGTTACGTTTATGTTGCTCAGATCGCTATGGGCGCAAACATGAACCAGACCATCAAGGCTCTCACCGAGGCTGAAGCATATCACGGTCCGTCAATCGTTATCGCATACGCACCGTGCGAAATGCACTCAATCAAGGGCGGCATGGTTAACTGCCAGAACGAAATGAAGAAGGCTGTTGAATGCGGTTACTGGAATATGTTCCGTTACAACCCGGCTCTCAAGGCAGAAGGCAAGAACCCGTTCACAATCGACAGCAAGCCCGGCGTAAGAGAAGACTATCAGAAGTTCCTTCTCAACGAAGCACGTTATTCGGCTCTTACCCGCTCCTTCCCGGAAAGAGCAAAAGAACTCTTTGCGGAAGCAGAGCAGAAGTCGGTTGAAAGATATAATCACCTCAAGAGACTCGAGGCTCTCTATGCTCCGGACGCTGAATAATTCGGCGGCATAAACAAAAATCACAGCGGTCATTCAAAAGAGTGACCGCTGTTTTTGTTGTGTACCCGATGTGTTTTATTGGGGTAAATTATGAAAACGGCACTCGGCATCGCATATCGCCGCTTTTGCCAAAAGGCTTTTTAAAAATTAAGACTAAAAATATTTTTTTTGAAATTGTATTGACATTGAAATAAACATATGATATTCTTTTTGTAATATATCTAAATTTGTAACGGATATGTTTTTGATTGTTGTTTTATCAATCGGGACGTTCATTTAACATCACAAAAAACGTATCAAAAAATTACGGCATCACTCGCACATATGCAAAAGATGCATGGCGGCAGTTAAATCCCGTTCGGCCGAACCGTAAATTTATCACAAGCTTTAATCTTCCGATTATATATTATAATATTAATTATTAAAGGAGCACATTGTAACATGATATTTGAAACTGTTGTTGCAGTAATTGTCAGCCTGATTATGGGTTATATAGGGTTATATGTCGGGAGCTTTCTTAATTCGGACAATATATCTGTGATTTTTGTTATTATTACCATGGGCGCTTTCATAATGAATGAAATTCATAAAAGCAGAAAAACAAATTCCGAAAGCAAAGAAACGGATTCCGGAAACGAAAAAACAGATTGAAAAAACACACGCAAAAAAGGCGGCCGCATCGATTTTGATGCGGTCGCCTTTTAAAAGCTTATTCAATTATTCCAGACCGGCAAGAGAGCGAAGCTCGTCAACCTTGTCCGTTTTTTCCCACTGAACGCCGAGATCCTCTCTGCCGATATGGCCGTAAGAGGAAAGAGGGCTGTAAATCGGTGCGCGGAGATGAAGCGCGTCAATGATTGCGGCCGGGCGAAGGTCAAAGACCTTTTCAACAAGTTCGGCAATTTTTTCTTCGTCAATCTTTGCCGTTCCGAAGGTTTCAACAAGAACCGAAACCGGCTTTGCAACGCCGATTGCATAAGCGAGCTGAACTTCGCATTTTGAAGCGAGACCTGCCGCAACAATGTTCTTTGCAACGTATCTTGCCGCATAAGCCGCACTGCGGTCAACCTTTGTCGGGTCCTTTCCGGAAAACGCTCCGCCGCCGTGGCGTGAATATCCGCCGTAGGTGTCAACAATGATTTTTCTTCCGGTGAGACCGCTGTCGCCCTGTGGTCCGCCGATTACAAAACGTCCCGTCGGATTGACATAAATCTTTGTGTCCTCTCTCATGAGTTCGGCCGGAATTACGGGTTTGATGACATATTCGGTGATGTCTTCTCTGATTTTTTCGAGCGAAACGTCTTCGCTGTGCTGAGAGGAGACAACAACCGCGGTTACGGCAACGGGTTTTCCGTCGTCATATTCAACGGTAACCTGGCTTTTTCCGTCCGGACGAAGATAAGGAAGAGTTCCGTTCTTTCTCACTTCGGTGAGTTTTTTTGTGAGCTTGTGAGCGAGGGAAATCGGAAGTGGCATAAGCTCCGGAGTTTCGTCGCAGGCAAAGCCGAACATCATTCCCTGGTCGCCGGCACCGTTGAGGTTATATTTATCCTCTTCGCCGTCCTTGAGTTCGAGCGATTTGTCAACGCCCATTGCAATGTCGTCCGACTGTCTGTCGAGGGTAACGATGACTTTGCAGGTGTTTCCGTCAAAGCCTTTTTCCGGCGAATCGTAACCGATGTCGCAAATTGCCTTTCTTGCAATCGCCTCAATGTCGGGAGAGCAGGTTGTGCTGATTTCACCCATGATGAGAACCTGATTTGTTGTTACCGCCGTTTCGCAGGCAACGCGGGCGTTCGGGTCCTTTTCAAAAATTGCGTCGAGAACCGAATCCGAAATTCTGTCGCAGATTTTATCAGGATGTCCTTCTGTTACGGACTCCGAAGTAAAAAGATGTTTAATCATTAAAAATGAGCTCCTTTCGTTTTCCTTTTCTTGAACTTTTTCGGTTGAAAACGGAAGACAATAAAAATCTCCGGTCATTTTTCAGACCGGAGATAAAACCTTATCTTTCGGTCAATACCGCAGGATTTAGCACCTTGCAAAAGCAGGTTGCCGAGCTTCAAAGGGCCTGTTCCCTCAGCTACTCTCAATAAGGAAAAATATTAAATTTTACGTTTTGCAACTTGATTATTATACACCGTTTCGGGCATATGTCAAGACCTTTTCGGAAATTTATCAGATCCAAGTGAAGTAAAGGTCAAGGCCGTCAACGTTATACTTCATTCCCTTTTCATCCATTGCGGCGGTGAGACCCTTGAGCATTTCAAAGTTCTTCATCGTCATTCTGATGTCCATTCTGTAAACGGAGAAGTCATATCCGTTGTTTCCGAACTTGAATCCGGTGCACCACCAGTAAAGGCCGTAAGGACGTTCAAAACGGAACTGCCACTGTTCTTTGGCTTTGTCGTAATAATAGAAGTTGACGGAAATTCTGAGCATATCCTCGTCGGAAGCGCAGTCGTAATGGTCAACGTTTCTGTCCTTCGGCTTTGTGTATACGCCGACTTCGCCGCCGTAAAAGACGAGTCCGTACTGACCCTTCCAAAGCTGAATCATCCAGTCCTTTTCGGACGTTGAGAACTTATAACGCTCGGTGTTGTAATTGATGAGAATGAACTGAGCGGAAACGTCATAAATAACGTTGAAGCCGAAGTTTCTCTGCCACGGGTCTTTTGCGGTGTAGAAAACGTTTCTTTCGGGGTCATAAAGATAGCCGAGAAGTCCGGCCGCACCGATCTGTCCTGCGTTTGCATACGGGTTGTTCGGATCCTGAACTGCTTCGTAGTTATGTTCAACAGTGATTTCGTCGCTGCACTTATCCTCGCCGTTAACGGTGACATAAGCGCAAACTTTGTAAGTGTATCTCGTGTTGGTCGTTACGTCTTTATCGTTGAAATTGCAGTCGTTCGTTGTTCCGACGAGTACGTTTATTGCTTCGAGCGGGCTGTAACGGTAAATCTTATAGCCGTCTGCGCCGACAACGCCGTCCCATGTGAGGGCAACGCTCTTGTCTGAAGTTGTTGCGGCCTTGAGGTTCGACGGAGCGGTCGGAACATTGCAAAGGCGGAAAGTTTGGCTGTACTTTGATTTTTCGGTTCCCGACGAAACGAGGAAGCGGATGTTATATTCCGTTCCGGGTTTGAGACCTTCAAATGAAAAAACGGTGTCCTTCGTTGTGATGACGTCAATCCATTCGCCGCTGTTTGCGTCACGGTAAGAGATTGTGTATTCATCGGCGCCGTTAACGTCGTCCCAAGTGAACTCAATGCGGTCCTTTGTGAGAGCACGAACACGAATCGATTCAACCGTTGAAAGAAGGGTCTTTCCGGTGACTGCGTCGCAGAAAGCGGAATAAGTTGTTGCGGCAGAGGTTTTTGCAACGCTTCTTACGCTGAAGTTGTGCTTTGAAAGCGAGGCGAGACCTTCTGCGGTATATTTCGTTCCCGAAACGGAAGCGATAAGGCTCTTTTCGCCCTTATAGTTAATGTCGTAAATCTCATAAGCCGTTGCGCCTCTCGACTTATCCCATGAAACGGAAATGCTGTTTTCGGTAACGCCGTCAATTTTAAGTCCGGTGACGACGGTCGGAAGGGTCTGAGCTTTGATTGTTGAAGAATACTTTCCGTAGGTAATCTTTCCGTTCTTCTTGACGAAAGCTCTGACTCTGTAAGAATATGCCGCGCCGGGAAGAAGAGCGGTGTCGGTATACGAAAGTCCGGTTACGGAAGCTTCGTCAATCCACATTCTCTGGGTTTCGCTGTAAAAATAAACGCGATAACCCGTTGCGCCGGCAACCTTCGGCCACTTGATTGTTACGGAAGAATCGGTCCGACCGGAAACCGTGACCGGCTCAACTCTTCCGACAACAACGGGTGCTTCGGCCGTTTTGACCGCAAGTTTCGGAGAATACTTTCCGTAAGTCACCTTTCCGCTCTTTTTGACGAAAGCTCTGACTCTGTAATAATAAGTCGTGAGTTCGTTAAGGCCGGTGTCGGTGTAATTGAGGGCGGTGGTGTTCTTTTCAACCACCCATTTTCTTGTTTTTGCGTTGTAAAAGACAACCTGATAACCGGTTGCGTTTTTAACTTTTGACCATTTGAACTTGATTGATGAAGGGGTTTTTGAAACGAGGGTAATGCTGCTCACGGCGCCGACTTTGACCGCCTGAGCGGCGAACGACATATATGCCGTTGTCGGCATCAGCGTGCATAGGCATAAGACAATGCATAGCAATCTTTTGAGTGTGTTTTTCATGATTCTTTATTTCTCCTTTTTAAAAATTATATAAATTGCGCTCCGCCCACGGGACGGATACTGAGTACATAACACGAATCGTCTCCGAAAACCGAACTCATAAGACCGATATAGCGGTCAAGAAGTTCGTTCGGAACGAAGGCCTGAATTGTTCCGGCGAAACCGCCGCCGTGAACACGCCACGCGCCTTTTCCTTTGAGAACCTCTTCGCTCAAAGCGAGGGCAAGCGAAAGCGGCTGAGAAGTCGGGGCTTTGTTTGAGTAAACGTTCTGATTATACATATAAGAAGAACGTCCGCTTTCAATAACAAGCTCTTTGAAAGAATCAAAATCGCCTTTTTTCAAAAATTCAACCTGTTTTTCAACGCGCTCGTTTTCTCCGAAGAAATGAAGCGCACGCAAAACGGCTCTTTCGGACGTCTTTTTTGCAATTTCGCCCGCATTGGAAAGAACGTCCTCTTTTTTGATTTCACGAAGAACCTTTTTTCCGAAAAAGGCGGCAACGTCTTCCATCTCCGATCTTACCGCCGCATATTCGTCGGTGAGATCGCAGTGGTCGCCCTTCGTGTCAACGATACAAAGCGAATGGCCGGTTTTTTCAAAGTCAAGCTCAACCTTTTCAATCACGGGTTTTGACGGATCTTCAAAGTCAATCGTGACAAAACCGCCGACGGAACAGGCCGTCTGATCCAAAAGACCGCTCGGCTTTCCGAAGTGTACGTTTTCGGCGTACTGGCCGATTTTCGCAATTTCAACGGGACTGATTTTTCCGTCATTATAAAGGAAATTGAGAATCGTTCCGACGAGAACTTCAAAAGCGGCCGAAGAGGAAAGTCCCGAACCGGAAAGAACCTTTGAAGCGGTTGTTGCGTCGAAACCGCCGATGTTATATCCAAGTTCTTTAAAGCGGGCAAGAATTCCTCTGACGAGCGAACGGCTGCGTCCCTTGTCCTCTTCGTTCACCTCAAGGTCGGTGATTTCAACCGTGTCGATGTTGTAACCTCTTGACTTAACGCGGACAATTCCGTCGTCGTTTTTCGACGCGGCGGCAACGGCATCAAGATTGACCGAAGCGGCAATAACCTTTCCGTGGTTATGGTCGGTATGGTTTCCGCTGACCTCGGTTCTTCCGGGAGCGGAAAAAAGAGCAATTTCCCTTTCGTCGTTTTCTCCGTACTGTTCGGAAAAATCCGAAAGAACGCCGAGGAAACGCTCATATTGCTCATCGTATTGTTCTTTTAAATATGCCTTTGAAAAGCTTTCGTCAAGCTTTTTTTCGGCGAGGGCGGCCTTGACCGCAGCAAAATTGCTCATGACGGAACACTCCATTGTTTTAATTTTAAACTCATTTTTGCCGAGAAACCGGCAGTTTCACCTTAACATTATAGAAGCTGTTTAAATTCAACCTTAAACAAAAAGGAATTTTTTTCCGCGCGGCTCAATAATCCGCCTCTTCTTTTTCGTCTTTCGGCTTTCCGAGCCTCGTCAGACCGATTACGCCGTTAAGCGAAAGGACAACGAGCCCCGTGAAGAAAAAGAGGAAAATGAGCGGAAGGATGAAACTTGCGGAAGCGGGATCAAAAACGTTTCGGCCGATCGTCGTATAAGAAAAGAGCTTATACGAAAAACCCGCGAGCGAAACAATCAGATACTTCCAAAAATTGATTTCCGTCGTTCCGTAAAGCTGGCTCACAGAGTTAATCGGCATTCCCGGAACGAGGCGCAGGCAGAAAAGAATCAGCGTTGAACCGAGCTTGCTGCTTTCAACAAAAGTGTGCGCCCGATCATACTTTGAAAGAATTTTTTCCGCATTTCCGCCGCCGTAATGTTTTCCCCAGAAAAATTTGACGGTGAAAAGGATTGAAAGGCCGACGATGTTGATTGCCGTTGCGTAATACCACTTGAACAAAACGCCCGCCGCAACGCAGATGCACGAAAGCGGGAACCAAGGGATGACCGCCTTGAGCGTATAATTCACAAGAATCACGGCAACGGAAAACCACGTTGCGCCGTTCGCCTGAATCCAATTGTCAAATTCAACGAGGGTATCGGTGTATTTGTTGTACCATTCAAGGAACCTCGGTTCCTGAAAAAGGCGGAGCAAAACAATCAGCGCGAGCGAGAGCGAAAAGCAAATGAACGCAATGAAGTTCAAAACATAGCTCCTTGATTTCTTCTTGCTCACCCGAATTTCCTCCCTTTATCGGTACAATTACGTACGGTACTATTTTATAATAAAAAACTCTTTCGGTCAATGATTTTTCTTAACATTTTTAAAAATTAATTTTAATTGGAAAATTTTGGTTGTCCGAAAAATGGCGTTTCAAAGAAAAACACGATCCTTTTTTCTGAAACACCGCCGCAAAAAAACATTCTTCTCCTTTGGCGTTTTTCACGCCGCTTCGTCAAGACTTCGTTGCCGAAGAAAAAACGGTTGCCGCTCTTTTCGGCAACCGTTTTCATTTGTGATATTTTGAACCGTTTTCAATCTGAATCGCGCGATAAATTTGCTCAAGAAGCATGACTCTGAAAAGCTGATGGGGAAAAGTCATTTTGCTCACGGAAAGGCGAAAATTGCTTCTTTCCTTGATGAACGGCGCAAGACCGAACGAACCTCCGATGATGAAAGCAACGCTGCCCGTTCCCGAAGAAGCGAGGGAAAAAAGCTTTTTTGAAAGCTCTTCGGAAGAAAGCTCCTTTCCTTCGATGCACATTGAGAAAACAGCGGCACGGTCTGGAATTTTTTCGGCGATTCGCTTTCCTTCCGCCGCAAGCGCGTTTTCAATCTCTTTTTTTGAAGGATTGTCGGAAAGTTTTTCCGGCTGAAGTTCGATTACATTAAGTTTGCAAAGCGAGGAAAGGCGCTTTGAATATTCGGCGCAGGCGTCGCGAAGATACTTTTCTTTCAGCTTTCCGACGCAGATTACGGTGATTTCAAGCATTTTTTTAAAACCTCACAATGTCTTCGCTGTTTTCTTTTGCGTTGACTTTAAGTATATAGTCGCTGTCAATTTTTGCTCCGCTTTCGGAAATCGTGCAATAACTCGTTTGAAAAGCAAGTTCCGGAATGTTGTTTTCTCCGCTCAAATGGCCGAGGAAAAGGCGGGTTGTTCCCCTTTCGACAAGGTCGCGGGCAACGCAGGCGCAACTTTCGTTTGAAAGGTGGCCGCGGTCTGAGAGAATCCTGCGCTTGAGATAATACGGATAAGGTCCGTTTTGAAGCATTCCGACGTCGTGGTTTGACTCAAGCATGACAAGGTCACAACCGATTATTCCGTTGAGGACTTCGTTCGTAACCGTTCCGATGTCGGTTGCGACTGCGGCTTTTCTTCCGTCGGGAAATTCAATCGTGTAACCGCAGCTTTCGTTGCTGTCGTGCGGCGTTTTGAACGAACGGACAAGAAGGTCGCCGATTTCGTCGCCGTTTTCGCCGAGTTCAAAAACGGGAAACTTTCCGTTCAAGACCCCTGCGTCTTCAAGACCTCTGAGTGTTCCTGCGGTTGCGTAAACCGGAATTTTGAAATTCGACGCAAGAACTCTGATTCCTGAAATATGGTCGCTGTGTTCATGAGTGACGAATATCGCCGAAATTGAGGACGGGTCAATCTCCCTTGAAGAAAGCGCATCCTTAATCCGTTTTGCGCTGACGCCGGCGTCAACAAGGATTCCCGTTTTTGACGAGCCGACGAAGGTTGAATTTCCGGATGAGGAGGAAAAAAGCGAACAGAATCTTGCCATTTTATCATTCCTTTGAACAAAAAGAGCCGCCGGAAATGGCAGCCTTTTTAAAAATATCTTATTTCTTTTTTCAGCCGGCGGCGTGAGCTTTGTTTTCGTCGTCAACAATTTCTTTTCTTGTGATGTCCGCGCCGAGAGCGTTGAACTTTTCAACGTAGTCTTCGTAACCGCGGTCGATATAGATAATGTCTTCAACTTCGGTTGTTCCTCTCGCAACGAGACCGGCAATGACCATTGCGGCGCCGGCACGAAGGTCGTCGGCTTTAACCGGAGCACCCGAAAGATATTCAACGCCCTGAAAGACGGCAATTGTTCCGTTGACCTGAATGTTTGCGCCCATTCTCACGAGCTGATCGACATATTTGAATCTGCTGTCCCAAACGCCTTCGGAAACAACGCTTGTTCCGTCTGCGATTGAAAGAATAACGCTCATTTGCGGCTGCATATCGGTCGGGAAACCGGGATGCGGCATGGTTTTGATGTTGCACTTTTTGAATTTTCCGTTCGACTCAACTCTGACGGAGTCGTCATATTCGGTGACTTTTGCTCCGCATTCGATGAGTTTTGCGGTGATTGATTCAAGGTGCTTCGGAATGACGTTTTTGATGAGAACGTTTCCGCCCGTTGCCGCGGCGGCAACCATATAAGTTCCGGCCTCGATCTGGTCGGGAATGATTGAATATGTGCAGCCATGAAGGGTTGAAACGCCGTGGATTTTGATTACGTCCGTTCCGGCACCTCTGACGTCCGCACCCATTGCGTTGAGGAAGTTTGCAAGGTCAACGATATGCGGTTCCTTTGCGGCGTTTTCGATGATTGTGAGTCCTCTCGCCTTAACCGCGGCGAGCATGACGTTGATTGTTGCGCCGACGGAAACCTTGTCCATATAAACAAGGCAACCGGTGAGATGGTCGGCATAAGCGTTGATCATTGCGTTTTCGACAACAGTCGCCGTTGCGCCGAGAAGTTCAAAGCCTTTGATGTGAAGGTCAATCGGGCGGACGCCGAAGTTACAGCCGCCGGGAAGCGCAACCTTCGCTCTTCCGTATCTTCCGAGAAGAGCGCCGATGAGATAATAAGAAGCGCGGAGCTTTTTCGTCATCTCATGGGGAACGATGTAAGAATTAACGTGGCGCGTGTCGATTTCGATTGTGTGCTTGTTGAGATATCTGACGGTTGCGCCCATGTTGCTGAGAATTTTAACCATGCAGCTTACGTCGCTGATGTTGGGGATATTTTCAATGCGGCAGACGTCCTGCGCAAGAAGCGTTGCGGGGATGATAGCAACAGCGGCATTTTTTGCGCCGCTGATATCGACCGAGCCGCAAAGTCTGTTGCCGCCCTTTATAACTAATTTTTCCAAAACAGTTCTCCTCTTTTCGCCGCGAAACGCGGTCTGACTTTCGGCAAGCGGTTAACACCGAGCCTTTGATCCTTTAACGCAGCCGAAACCGGCCACAAAAACGATATATGTAATCCGGCTTTGAAAAAAGGTTCAACCGTCAGCCGGATATTAAAGTCCCTTTAAACCAAATCATTATATCACCTCAAAGCGAAAAAGAAAAGCCTTTTTCAACATTTTGTTAAAAACAAACAAAATCCTCCTCCGATTTTTAAAGAATTGTATGTTTTCTGTTTTTTTGTCTCTTTGTTTTTATTATTTGACGAAGCGTTTTTTAAAATCGATAAAATTAAAGGCATTTTTTCAAATTTTTTAAAAAATCAACGCGGGACGGCACATTTTTTCCATGAAAAATTTTTTATTAAAAGGCGCACTTCGCCGCAAAGTTTGCGCGGCGGAAATATTTTTCCCGAAAAGGCTGCCGAAGGCTTTCCTTGGCGACACTTCACATTCCGAAGGAATTCAAAGCCTTTCAATTTGGTTGCTTTTTCCCTTGCTTTTGAACGGTTCTTGTGATATCATTGACTCAGCCGAAAAAATTCAAAGGTGCGTTTGTCGGCAAGGCGGCTTTTTTCAAAGTCGAAAGCCGAAACGCGCCTTTTTTTATTGAAAAAAATTTTTTAAGCGGGTGATTTTATGTTTAAAATGCCGTCATACACTGCGCCGGATTTTTCAAAAGAACCGTTTCTTTCATTTCCTAACGTTACGACAGAGAAAGCCGGAAACGGATTTATTCCGGAAAATTTTTACGCAACGACGATTTTTCCGGAGTATTTCAAAATCGACGGAGAATGGAAAATGCTGACAAAAAGCAGAATGGACTGCTCCGTCGTAATCCGTGACGGAAAGCCTTATGCCGTTGAAATGCGAAACATCAAAGAAGGCGACGACGTTGTTGTCGGAAGAACGGACGACGGAACGAACGGCGTTTTTGTCCATTCGGACGGTTTTCACGAAGAAAGCGAAATTTCGCAAAACAGCCAAAGCTTCGCTTTCAGACAGGGTCAGTCAAGAGAAACTTCATATTCAAAAGACTACGACAAACTTTACGAAATCCTTCGCAACGACCGCGACCACGGAAAAATCGTTTGGGTTCTCGGTCCGGCGTGCGCTTTTGACAAGGATTCAAGGCAGGCGATGGCCGACCTCATCGACAACGGCTTTTGCGACGCGCTTTTTGCCGGAAATGCCCTTGCAACGCACGACATGGAAGCCGACCGTTTCCACACCGCTCTCGGTCAGGATATCTATTCAAAAGAGGTCACCTTCAACGGCCACTACAACCACCTTCACCTCATCAACCTCGTAAGAAAAGCCGGCGGCGTCAAAAATTACGTTGAACAAAACAACGTAAAAACCGGCGTAATGAGTGCACTCGTCAGAAACAACATTCCGTTTGTCCTCGCAGGGTCAATCCGTGACGACGGTCCGCTTCCGGACGTTATCGGAAACGTCTACGAAGCGCAGGACGCGATGAGAAAGCACACAATGGAGGCAACGACCGTAATTGCCCTTGCAACTCAGCTTCACACGATTGCAACGGGAAACATGACGCCCTCATATCAGGTTGTTGACGGCATTGTCCGCCCGGTATATTTTTATGTTGTCGATGTTTCGGAATTTGCGGTCAACAAACTCAAGGACAGAGGCAGTCTCAGCGTTACCGGCGTTGTTACGAACGTTCAGGACTTTGTTGTCAACATGAGAAGAAATCTCGTTGACTGAACCCGGAAAAGGAGAGGAGTTAAAAAAAATGGATGAATCGGTAAAAACAGAAGCCCTTCCTTCCGAAAAGAAAGAAAACAATTCCGGCCTTCAGCTCAACAAAAAATCAATTGCGCTGATTCTTGTTTTGCTGACGGTTATTCTTGCTTTTGCGGGAGTTCTCACCCAAGTGATGCCGAGGGGCGAATATTACACCTATCCCGAAAACACATACAAACTTTCCGACGGAACGTTCGTCACGCTTCAAACCGACAGCGAATTCACCGTTGACAAAACCGAAAAAATGAGCGAAAGCGAATATCTTTCCCGTCTTGCTTCGCTCGGCCACGAGGTCAAAGCGGTTGAAAGTTTTGACGGTCTTGACATTGACTCGGCCGAAGACGTCGGCAACATGATAATCGACGGAACGTATCACAAAATCGATTACAGGTTGCCGATTTGGAAAATCCCGGCGTCGCTCATTCTTGTTTTCGGTTCGGACAACGTTACAACCGGAATTGCAATCATAGTTTTCATTGTTCTCATCGGCGGAACGTTCCTCATTCTTGACGAACGCGGAATTCTCAAATACATTATGGCGGTAATCATCAAAAAGTTTGAAAAGAAAAAGTATCTTCTTCTCTGCATAATGATTTTCGTCTGCATGTTTTTGAGCTCGACTGCGGGTATTCTTGAAGAATCGGTCACGCTCGTTCCGATTGCGGTTGCAATTTCGCTCGCTCTCGGTTGGGACTCGCTCGTCGGTCTTTCAATCAGCCTTGTTGCGATTGCGTTCGGTTTCACTGCGGCAACGTTCAACCCGTTCAACGTTGTTACGGTTCAAAAGCTTGCCGGTATTCCCGTTTTCTCCGGCCTTTGGCTGAGAATCGTGATGTTCGTTCTCGTTTATGCGGTTCTTGCGACTTTCGTCGTTCTTTACGCAAAGAAAATTGAAAAGGACCCGAAAAAGAGCATAAGCTATGAAAGCGACAAAGCCCTTCGCGAAAAATATCGCCTTGAAGACAGCGAAGCCGTCCTTGCCGACGAAAAAACAAAAAAAGCAACCCGTGCGTTTGTCCTTTGCGTTTGCGCCGTAATCGTCTGCATCATTCTTGACTTCGCCCTGAGCCTTTCGGGCATGCTTTCAATGCCGGGAATGGCAATTCTTTTCACCGTCGGCGGACTTTCCGCAGGTTACCTTTCGGGACTTCGGGGAAAGAAGCTCGCAAACGGTTTCGTCAGAGGCGTCAAAACAATCGCTCCGGCAATTCCGCTGATTTTCTTCATTCTTGCAATCACCTATATTCTTGACGAAGGCATGATTGTTCACACGATTCTCAATTATGTCTATTCGCTCATCCGTGGACTTTCGCCGTACAGCGCAATTTTGCTTCTCTTTGCGTTCGTTGTTGTTCTTGAATTTTTCATCGGTTCGGGAACGGCAAAAGCGTTTCTCATCATGCCGATCGTCGCACCGCTCGCTCAGCTCGTCGGAATTTCCGGAAACAGCGTTGTTCTCACGTTCTGCATGGGCGACGGATTCACGAACCTTCTTTATCCGACAAGCGGAATCATGATCATCGCAATCGGCCTTGTCAACGTTTCATACGGGAAATGGCTGAAATTCACATGGAAACTTTTCCTTGCGGAAGCGATTCTTGCCGTTGCAATCATGCATTTTTCGATTTTCATCGGATACGCATAATAAACCTTCAACATTTTTCACAAAAATATTGACGTGAGAAATAAAATACTGTAAACTATAACCGAAAGCACTGCGCTTTCGGTTATTTTTTTCTGCTTTTTTCAAAGCTTTGTGAAAGGACTGGTTCTGATGGAAAAAACGGCGGCCCGAAAACCGGTGCGATATGTCGGAATCAAAGAAAATTTGATTTACGGTCTTGCAAACTCCGGCCAGGTTTTCAGCTACAATATGTTCGCCGGAACATATCTTTCAATCTTTTTTGTCAAGGTTTTCGGAATACCGAGCGAAGCCGTTGCGACAATGGTTTTCATTCTCGGAATTTGGGACACTGTCAACGACCCGCTCATGGGCGCAATAATTGACAAAACAAGAACTCGTTACGGAAAACTGAGGCCGTATCTCCTTTTTGTTCCGATTCCGCTTTCAATCGCAACCGTTCTTTTTTGGGGCGGACCGCTTCTTTTGCAAAACACGAAAGAGCTGACCGTCAAAATTATTTATATGTATGCGTCATACCTCATTTGGGAGTTTTTCTATACGCTCGGCGACGTTCCCTTCTGGAGCATGAGCGCCGCAATCAGCCCGACCCCATCCGACAGAGCAAGAGCGATTGCAAGCGCAAGAATCATCAGCAGCATTCTCGGCGGAATTTCAACCGCCGTAATGCTTCCGGTTCTCATGGATTTGAGCAACAACGGAAAAATCTCAATGAATCTCAAAGAAGTTTTTGCCCTTTGCGGTCTCATTTCTGGAATTGTTCTTCTTGCCCTTTTCTCGCTCGCCGGACTTTTCGTCAAAGAAAGGGTTGTTCAGGAAGTCGAGCAGGTGAAGTTCATCGACTGCTTCAAATATATGTTCAAAAACAAGCCCCTTTTCATGATTATTCTCAGCAGCGTTCTTTCGACTTTTTCCGGAATCGGCGGAATTTTCAGCGGATACTTCTTCGTTGAAGTTCTTCAGGCAATGAGCTGGAACACAGTCATTTCGCTTCTCGGCGGAATCGGCGCCGTCATCGGATATGTCACAATGGCTTTTGCAAGAAAACGGCTCGGAAATTTGAAAATCATGATTTACAACACGGTTGTTTCTTCGATAACCGGTGTGATCGCTTTCATCATTGCGTATAAAAACTACGAGACGTGGTACGTTGTAATTCCGATCCTCACGGGAAGGAACATTGTTTCAAACATTTTTTCAACTTACAATTCCGTCGCTTCAACCGAGGTTATTGCCGACTGCGTTGACTACATGGAATGGAAAACGGGAGTCAGAAACGAAGGAATGGCTTTTTCAACACTCACCTTCCTCGGAAAACTTTCAAGCCGCGCTTCAACCGCAATCGCAACGGCGCTTTTGCCGGTAATCGGTTATATCGTCAAAGAATACACCGACGCCGACGGACTGATTCAAAGCACCGCAACCTGCACCGAAGCCTTCGGAAAACCAACCCAATTTTGGCTTTGGGCGTTCAGCACGATTATTCCCGGCGTTCTCGGCCTTCTTTCGATAATTCCGCTTTTCTTTTACGAACTCCACGGAAAGAAACTTGAACAAATCAGAAGTGAGCTTTCCGAAAAACGGCATGAGATGGCTCAAAAGATGAACGAAGGAGGAACGGAAAATGGATAACAAATGTCCGAAATGCGGTGAAAAACTTTCGGTTTTCTATATGAAACAGACCTGCCCGAAGTGCGGCGCAAACCTCCTTTACTACGGAATCGAAGACCGCCTCAAAGAGGACGCAAAAAAAGCAAAAGAGGAAGTTGAAACCTTCTGGCGAATTATCAGAAAAATCGACAGGGCAAAGCTTGTTGAAAAGTATTACAAAAAGCGCGGCGAACCGTTCCCGTGGGACGACGGGGCAAAAGAATCCGAAGAAGACGAAGAGACCGAAAAGATTTAAACCTTTTTTGAGCGGCGGCTCAAAACTTCCCGAGCCGAAATCCGCTTTTCATTATTAAAGTAAGAAAAAGCTTCGGCAGTCTTCTTTGCCGAAGACAGACAAAAGCTCCTCACGGAAAGCCTTTTCCGTGAGGAGCTTTTTTGTTATCCGTCCTTTCGGACTTCAAAAATTTCGTTCCAGTTTTCGTAATATGTTTTCTGCTTGAGAAGAGCTCTCGCTTTGATATAATCATATGCTTTCTTATGGAAAACATCGAGTTCTTTTTGCGCTTCGTGAAGCGCATCCGCTTTTTTTCGGCGTTCTTCCTTCGTTGTTTCCGGCATTGCGTTTGCCGTGTTGTATTTTTCAAGCGACGGCTCGCTGATTGAATAAAGTTCTTCAACCGAACGGCTCAAAAGCGTTTCTGCTTTCAAAACCGCTTTCTTCATTTCCTCTTTTTCAAAGCGGTTCTTTTCTTCGGTAACAAGAGCGAGAGCCTTGATTTTTCGCCTGAGCATTGCTTTTTCTTTTCTTTTGAGCGAAGGGGCGGAAAGTTTTTCTTTGCATTCCGCAAGTTCTTTTTCCGCTCTTCGGAAAATTTCAACCGCTTCGTCAAGCTGACCTTCGGAAAGATCTCCGGTTGCAAAATCTTCAAGCGCCGCGCGGATTTTCAAAACGTCAATGTGAGCGTCGTGATCTTCCTCGGTGAGGGTATACATTGAAATGAACGGAATGAGCGAAAGAACATAGCCGACGATTGCAATGATTATCATTCCCTCGGACATCGGTTCACGGAAACTTTGATTGTAAAGGTCGTTATAATTCGTCGTAAGTCCGTAATGATTTCTGATCAAAACCGTGTTAACAAAGTAAGTTGTTGCCATGGTTATAAACGTTCCGATGAAGGAGACAACCTGGGCAAGGAGTCCTTCGAGTCTGTCGCCGGTTTTGTACTGCTGATAGTCAAGAATATCAGCGCCGATCGCGCCGTCGCTGATGATCGGGAACGTTGTGAAAAATCCCCGCAAAAACGTGAACGCAAACAGAACCCAGATGTTACGCAGCGAAAGCAACATTCCCGTCATTGAGGCAATATTTCCGACGGTATACATGATTACAAAATTTTTCTTTCCGATTTTTCTGATGAGAATCGGCGCAACGAGCATTGCCGGCGTTGCGGCCGCACCGAGAATCGTCACAAGCGTTCCGTTGAGCGCGCCCTGCTGCTCCGTTGTGAGACCGAGCATATCTTTGATTCCGTAATAAAAATACCACGTTGTCACATTGCCGATTCCGCATTGAAAATATACAAGCCATGCCTGGAACGAGCGCGCCCACTGATACTTGTTTTTCATTCCGGAAACGATTCCTTTGACGAACGGAACTTTCGGAACATAATCTTTTGAAACAATGATCCGTTCCCTTGTTCCGCCGTATGAAAGAAGTCCGAGTGCCGCTCCGACAAGTCCGAAAACGGGCATGATTATGCGATACGGCGCAATTGTGTCCATCCCGCCGAAAAAACCGCAAATTAACGGAAACGCAAAACCGGTGATTGACGGAGCGAGAGAATAAATGAAAGTTGAAACGGTGATTACGTCCGCCCGTTCCGTCGAATTGGGACTCATGACCTGAACGAGCGTTGTATACGCCTGGTCATAAAGAGGATAGCAAAGCTGAAGGAGCATATAAAAAGCAAAAAGCGAATAAAGCTTTGCGTTATAGCTCATTGTTTCCCACGGCATGAAAGCAAAAGCCGTGCAAAGAATTCCGGACGGAACTCCCGTATATAAAAGATACGGTCTGAACTTTCCCTTTGAAGAACGCGTGTTGTCAATGAGCATTCCGCGAACGGGAACAAGAATCAGATTGAGAACCGTTGCGATGAGGTTAAGATTCGTAAGATCGCCGGAATCAAGGCCGAGCGCAGAGCCGGCAAGAAGGCTTGTTCCCGAAAGCGAAACCAGCCAGCAAACCGAAATCAAAAATTTTACTCCGATTCCGCCGACGCTGTATGCCGCAATTTCTT
>JAUNFH010000174.1 GCA_030525185.1 Clostridia bacterium | reverse complement strand
TGTGGGTGGTATATCCCTTTTCCGTGCAGGTCGGGTCGGTTACAACGTCAACATAAGTGTGTGCAATCTTATCCGTCTTGACAGTTTCACGGCTGATTTCGGTGTCGCAGACCGAGCAGTAAACAACCGAATCATACGAGCCTTCCTTGGTGCAGGTTGCTTTCACTTCGTTTTCGACAACCGCCGCTTTCGGGGTATGGGCTTTCATCGGAACAACTTCCTGCCGAGCGATAACCTCACCGCAAACCGAACACTTTTTGCCTTCGGTGAGTCCGGTTGATTTGCAGGTTGCTTCAACGGCGGGAATTGTCACTTCGGTATGGCCTTTTGCGGGAATTTCCTCTGTGTAAGTATTTGAGCAAACCGAGCAGGTGTAAGTTTTCACGCCGGGTTCGGTGCAGGAAGCTTCTTTCGTGATTTTGCTTGTATAGTTGTGCTCTTCAAAAGTATAGGTTGCCGTGTACGTTGTGTTTTCTTCAACGGGAACAATTTCTTTGTTCCAGCCTGCGAACGAATAATGGTTATCGGAGTCCGCAAGCTTTTCGGGCGTTCTTCCGGAATAAACCGGAGTTTGACCGTAATACACTTCGTTTTCTTCAAGAACGGATTCGTCATCGTTTTCAAAAATGACTTTGAAAGCGGTTGCGTAATAATTGATTCCGACGTTTGAAACACCGCTTGCCGTTACTGCGGATTTCGTTGCAAAAACAGCGTCTCTTTCGTTGATTTTGTTCGCGAGCGAAAGCGTATAACCGTTTTTGATACCGTCGTCAATATATGACGGGGTGAATGTGTCTTTGTCGGCAACGAGGACATACTTTTTGACGCTGTTGTCGGCCTCTCCCGTTGCCGCTCTTCCGGCGTAAAGATTGTGAGAAATTTCAAAAACTTCCGCCGCGTATACAGAAGAATCGGCTTTCAAAAGTGCGTTATAGGCTGTCTCAAGGTCGGTGTAAGCTTTGTCCATTGCCGCCTGAGTTTGACCGTATGCACCGACTTTGTTCATTGCTGCCGAAATGGCTTTTTGATAAGTTTCCCAAAGCGTACCGTTATATCTTTCGCTGACAAACGCAGTGTTTTCGCATTTGTGAACAAGGTTCATGAGCGCCGAAGCATTGTAAGCATTGATAGTTACCGAGATTTTTCCGAAAACGTTTGAAGCCGTCGCGGAAGAACCGTGCCATGCCTGAACGTCGTTGTCAACGGTATAGATACCCGGATTCTCATAAAAGTCTGCGCTGCTTGTGAGATAAGTATCTGTTGTTCCGGCTTCAACAACAGATGTTGTAACTTTTTCGGAATCTCTGTATCCTGTTGAGCCTCTGTCGAACAAAATCGGATATTGTTCAAGAATGTCATTTGTTTTAACAGTGCCGTAAGTTGACTTGTCGGCGCTTGTTGCGTTCCATGCGTTGCTTCCGAAATACTGAGTTCCGCCGTTTGGAGCTTTTGCCCAAATTCCGATGCTCCACATGATTTTTGCCGAAAGAAGATTCTTATATTTTGCAGAGTTGAGATTGTAATAAATCTCCGCCGACTGAACTTTTGTTGTTGCGCCGGAGGTTACACCCGAAGAATCATAATCGGACATATTTGCCGAAAACGCTTTATTCTTCAGGTAATTGGTGTACGCACTGCTTGTGACGGTCTTTGAAAAACCGTCATTACCGTCCATTGAACGGCTGATGTCGGCCGGCGAATTATATGTAACCGTTGATTTCCAAATCGGAAGTGCGGTGCTTTGACCCTTTCCGCTTTGGTTGATGCCTGCTATTGAAATGATGTCAAAAGCATTGTTGCCGTTATAATATCTTTTATAGTTTCCGGAATTTCCGACAACGTTTGCAATTGCTCTGAAATAAGCCGATGATGTATATTGACCGGTTGCGGTTGTTCCTGCGGCCGGAAGCGCTTTCATCGAATATGTTGCGGAAACGCCGAAATCTCCGGAAGAAACGCTGTCTGCACTGCTGACTTTAAAATATACGCTTTCTCCTGCGGGAACGGTTACCGAAACACTCTGCGAATTTGAAGTTCCGGTTGCCGTGTCGTTTTTGCCGACGTAAACATTGGCATTGTCTGCCTCAAGTTTTGTGATTGTGATGTCCTCTGTGCTGTGGTTTGACGCACGAAGGAAGAAATAATCCTGAGTGTAATAATTGTCGTCGGTCAGAAGATTTCCTTCATCGTCATACGAAGCATAGTAAACATAGCCGAACTTGCTGTTGCTTTCGTCTTTCATCACTCTTGTGAGCGGTTCATCGTCTTTTGAAGCAACGAGTTCGGTTGAAAGACCGGAATCAACGCTTACGGGAGTGTTTGAAACGGTGGCATTGGTTTTTGAAAGATAGTCGGAATAAAGTGCATCGGCGTCGATTTTCCAAACCACGTCCGTCGGATATTTGCAAACGTTTGAAGTGTTGTATCCGTAGTAATAATACGCCGCAGACTCAAAACCGTTATAGATATATTTATGACCGGAAGTGTCTTTATACATAAACATTCCTTCGCTCATCGGAAGATGAACATAAGAAACAACGTTTGAAACGTCATATGCATTGACCTTTTTTCCGTTTTTGAGAGTCAGCGCGATTGTTCCGGCCTTGTTGAGATGAAGTCTTCCGATGTGGAAACCGCTGTTGCTTCCGCGCCCCCATGAAGTTCCGATATAGATGTTGTTATCGCTGACAACAAGCGACTGAATGTCATAAATTTCATTGGGAACGGCAATTACATATGACGGTGTTGCCGAACCGGAATCGGAAAGAGCCGAAATGGCGTTCCATTCTTCGGCGGAAGTTTCAAAACCGTTGAGGTCATAGCCGAGGACAAGGCTGTTATAGCTTGAATGGGCGGCGGTTCCGTAAGTTTTGTTATTCGGCTGATAAAAGTTACCGGTCCAAAGAATTCCGTCTTCAAAAGAAAGGTATGACGTTCCGGTTGAACCGTTTGCCGAGCCGACGTTTACAGTTCCTTCAAGCGTGAGTGTGGCTTCGCTTCCGTTTGAAATCGGGGCAAGTTTTTCAAGCGAAACATAGCTGATTGACGAGCCGCTGTTACAAATGTAAAGATTGTTTTTTGAAACGGCAATTCCGCCGGCATGTGCGGTGAATTTTGAACCGTCGGGGTTATTGAGGTTAATTTTTGCAACATATTTTCCGGTAGTGAAGTCAAGCGCATAAATAACGCTTGTTGTGTTTGTGTGGGTTGAATTTGAACCGATATACGACGTCGTAAGAACCCAGTTCTTTTCGGGATAGAACGCAAGGCCCTGTGGAACCATGTCATCGGTTTTTCCGAGACCCGGAATAATCATATCGGGATTTCCGTTTGTTCCGTCAAGCGGTTCGGCAAAGCCGCCGAGATAGACTTCGGAATACTTTTTGTTCAGGTCACGGTAACCGGAAACGACATGAGAAGCCGTATTGTTTCCGACGGTGATATCTGCCGCGCTTACGGTCGGCGCAAACACCCACACCGAAAGAACCATCATCACGGACAAAAATACCGAAAGTGATTTTTTAAATGCTTTGTTCATCAGTACTTACTCCTTTTGAGTTTTTTGTTGAATCCAAAAAGAATTCATTGAATTGCCACAGACGTAAATAATACGATCTTCTTCACCCCAAAAGAAGATCGTCTCACGTTACATATAATGTACCATATTAAAACGAAAAAATCAACATATTGTCGCCTGATGACGAAAATATGTTTCAAAGCAAAAAACTTTCTTTATCATATTTCAACCGATCAAATCACGTTTTTAAATCTCAAAAAAATCCGCAGACCTGCGTATATCACTCAACAGATCTGCGGAAAAAGTGAAGGTATTGAGAACCGCACAAGGCCGTGCGGATAACTCACAAAATCAGACGAAAAAATTTTCAAAGCAACCGCAAAAACGCGGAAACTTCTTTCTCTTTTTCTATAATATTAATAACATATTTTGTTCAAAAAAGCAACAGTAACAACAGAAGTGCGGAAAAATCATGCAGAAATGCGGATTTTTTAAGAAAATCATCATTTTATTTTTCTCTATAAGCAAAAATTAATAGCAAAAATAAATCAGAAGCGCAAAATTGACAACACGAAAAAAGCACTTCAAAAGAAGTGCTTTTCATGGCAGAGGTATAAGGATTCGAACCTTAAATGACGGAGTCAGAGTCCGGAGTGT
>JAUNFH010000028.1:1438-18734 GCA_030525185.1 Clostridia bacterium | reverse complement strand
CTCAAACAGCTCTCCCCAACATAGGTTTCAGCTTTGACGACGGACTGATAATAGATATCTTTTTCAATTGGGAAAATTATATACGCATATCCAAAGAGGGCTTTGAACACATTCAAAACGAACCGATTCAGGGGAGTATAAACCTCATTCCGTTCAAAACGATTGTGTCTTATTTTACGGGCAACGACATTCGGCACTTTTCGCTGTCAGATTTGTCTAATTTCAGAATCGTCAATGTTTTGGGGAACGTCCTTTTGTTCGTACCTTTCGGCTTTTTGCTACCGATTATAAATAAAAGAACGGACAAGTTTTTAAGAGTATTGCTTTTGAGCTCTTTGCTGGTTCTTCTGATTGAATTTGAGCAGTATTTTATAGGCCGCTCCGCCGACATTGATGATTTTATTCTTAATGTTTTCGGCGCTTTGTGCGGATACTTGTTATATAAAATCGCAAGAAAGTTATTGCACAGCAAAAAACGAGAGAATGTTTAAATAAATAAAATGAGAGTTTTAATGTGGAAAAAATTATGGTCTCAGTTTTATTACTGATTTTTGTCTTATAATTGGCAGGTCTGTGGGGTCAACATAATAATAAACCTATAACAGCTCAAGTGAGTTTGCTTGAGCTGCTATTTTTATACCCTTTTTAGCTTGAAATGTGTAAAATTTCCACTTTGTTTCCGAACGGGAGTGAAAACGAAGCGGAATATATATGGAAAAGCATAATAAAGTGCAGGTGCCGAACCGTTTCCGGATTTTTTCGACATATATGTGGCTTTTGGCTAAAACATGCACCGATATTTTCTTTTATTTGTAAGTATTACCGATTGATTAATATTTTTGATATATGATAGAATAAATATGTATAGTTATGGGCTTTTGTGTAGATATTTTGAAAAATAAGTCAAAAAAGCCCGGAACGGGGGTCTCATTGATGAAAAAACATTTTGGAAAGAAAGGACTGTCATTGCTGCTTTCGCTTTTGATGGCAATCACCGCAATTCCTTTTGCGGTGATGCCTGCGGCGGCGGAAAGCGCAACGATTAAAAAATCGGCATGGGCAGTCGTTTCAAGCGGTTCGGGAAATCAGAGGTATAACTCCGATTCGATCAATGTCTGCAACGACGGCGCGGTGGGTAATATGTCCGCCGGCTTTATGTGGTTCGACATTTCCGGAATCTCCGGCTCTGTTGAAAACGCAACTCTTTCGGTAAAGATGCGTAAAAACAGCAGCAATATGAACCTTGAATCAAAAATTCAGGTTTACTCGATTGATCCGAGCAACACCAATCTTCCGAGCAAGGCCAACGGAGCCGACGTAAGCAAGTTCACAACTTTGTTCGGAACGGGATATCAAGCAAATTCCGAAGCGAATCCGAACAACGTTAAGAATACTCTCGGCGTTTTGAATGAAACTCCTCTCGCCGAGTTCAAGGTTTGCGACCTTTCGACAACGGCAACGGCGAAGAGCGTGAATTTGAAAAGTGCGATTGAAAAGGCTTTGCTCAACGGCCGGACGGAGCTTTGCCTCATGTTCATTGACCATAAGTCGCAGAACAACGGTTCACCCGACTGGTCCGATTGCTGGGTAAATTATGCCGACGCCGCAATTTCCTGCACATATGATCCTTCAACCGGCGGAACACTCAACGCTTCTTTGTCAAAAAGCGGCGTTGTTTATAACGGCTCGGGAACAAGATATGACAGCTCAAAACTCACCGTTGCAAGTGACGGTGAAGCCTCAAACACAACGGCAGGCTTCCTTTATTTCGATATTTCCGCAGTTGTCGGAAAAGTGAAGAGCGCAACGCTCAAAGTTGACCTCAAGCGAAACAGCGAAGCGGTCAATGCTGCAATTTATGCCGTTGATCCTTCAAAAATTTCGGTCAGCGGTCAACAGAATGATAAATTCAGCGCAGTTTTCCAAAATTCGTTTTCCGGTCAGAGTACTGTTTCATTCGAGAATGCGAAGAATTATTTCGGAATCACAAGTAGCGATCCGAGCGTTTCAATTGCCTCTTCCTCTCTTGAACAGTCTCAGAAGACGAGTAGCTTTGACGTTTCAAAGCTTGTTGAATTCGCAAAGAACAAAGGCTACACAACTCTTTGTCTCATGTTCGTCATTCCGACGAGCGGACAGCAAGGCGCAAGCGGCGGCTGGACGGATATCGACGTTTTTTACAAAACGGCAAATCTTACCTGTCAGTATGACGAAACCGATTTCGGTGAAGGAAAAGCGGCCGATGTTGCAAAGGAAAACGTCAAAAACGTCAACTCCGTCAAGAACCTCAACACCGACGTGACAACAATTCACGGTTCGTTCCCCGGAGACAGCACATATCTCACCGATGCGAATTATGACGCGACTTACCACAACGTTCTTTACTGGGGCGGAATTGCCTCTTCAGGAACAAATCACAGTGCAACAACGGGAACAATTCAGCTCGGTTCAAGCGGAACGGGTTCAAACAGCGTTGCGATTTATTATTATCAGCCGACCGTTACTCTCCTTTATGACGGAGACACCTCAAATCTTCCGAGGTTCGGCGTTATGGTCAATTCCGACCCGACAAAGACCGGCTCTTGGGGCGCACGCTGCGACCATCAGAACTTCTATATTGACGGAGACGGAAAAGGCTTCGGCTTCACCGAAAACTGGCACGCGCGCGTCGGTGCTGGCGGAAATCTTGACTTCCAGTGGGTATGGAATTCATCGGACGCAAACGCAAGAGCCTGCTATACATACGGAAAAACCGATCCTTGGATTCAGGCCGGTTCAACAACCGGAATCGCAAACATCATGCGCTTCACCGGAACGATGGGTACCGGTGAATACGTCAGAACTTTCACACCGACCTACGGCGCACAGTTCGGCAACGGCTCAAATTATTACACAAGGACGGCAACCTCATCGAACAATGTTACAATCATCAACTATGCTCCGCTTAAAAAGGCGATTGAAGAAGCAAAAACCGAACTTGCAAAAATCAAAGCTAACCCGAAGAAGTACACAAACACTTCCGTTCTCAGATACGTTAACTATGCAAAGGGTCTCGTTTCGGCAAAGCCGAACAACTTTGTCAATGCAACGAGCAACCAGTATATGGAATACTCAACAATCGCTCAGACGGCAATCAGCAACTGGAACAACAGAGGCTCGCTCGAAATTCAAAAGTATAACGTAATTTTCAGAAATACCGACGGAACCGACGTAAAAACGGTTGCTCTCGATTATGATTCGGCCGTTGACTGCGCCGCACTCGCTCCGTCGAATTCCGTAAAGCAGATTTCCGGAAACGATTCACAGCATCAGACCTATAAATGGGACGATTCCGCATACGTTTCAAAGGTTGTTGACGAGGTTGTGATCGGCGAAGTTGAAAACACCCGCGAAAACCACACCTTCGGCGATTGGAAAGACGCGGGCGAATCGTCTCACAAAAAGACCTGCTCGGTTTGCGGATACGAGTTGACGGCAAGCCACAACGCCGGCACCCCCGTTACAACCGTTGAACCCGGCTGCACAACAACCGGCTCAAAGGTTACCTCCTGCACCGATTGCAAAAGGGTAATGAAGACCGAAACAATCAATGCAACGGGTCACGTCAATTCCGAACTTGACGCTTCAACCGTTGTTGCCGCAACCTGCACCGAAAAGGGTTACAGCGGCGATTACAAGTGCACCGTTTGCGGCGCCGTTACTCAGTACGGCCACGAAATTTCGGCTCTCGGCCATGACTTCGGTGATTGGACGGCAACCAAGAACGCAAACTGCACCGAGGGCGGAACAGAGGAAAGACATTGCCGCCGTGAGGGATGCAGCGTTACAGAAACAAGAGCAACTTCGGCCCTCGGACACACACAGAAGATTCTTCCGGCCGTTGCCGCAACGTGCACCGAAACCGGTCTCACCGAAGGAATTGTCTGTTCTGTTTGCGGTGCGGTAATCACCGCTCAGACCACCGTTCCGGCGAAGGGTCACAGCTTCACGAATTACGTTTCAAACAACAACGCAACCTGCACAGACAACGCAACCGAAACCGCAGAATGTGACAACGGCTGCGGAGAAAAGAAAACGAGAGAAATTGCAGATTCCGCTCTCGGCCACGAGTACGTTGACGACGGAGAAAAAATTTATACCGATTGCACAAGCGAAGGCATTCAACCGCAGAAATGCAAAAGATGCGGCGATAAAATCGAACTTGCGATTCCGCCGAAGGGTCACACGGAAGTTTCCGCCGGAAACGCAAAGGCTCCGACCTGCACCGACGCCGGAAAGGAAAGCGACATTGTTTGCAAAGACTGCAACGCAATGATTAAGGAGGGCGCAAAAATCGACGCTCTCGGCCACAGCTTTAAAGATTATGTTTCAGACAAAAACGCAACCTGCACCGCCGACGGAACGAAAACCGCAAAGTGCGAACGTTGCGACGAAAAGGACACAATCGCCGACACCGGCTCAAAACTTCCGCACACCGAATCCGAATGGATTGTTGACAAAAACGCAACCTGCACCGAAAAAGGCTCTCGCTATAAAAAATGCACGGTTTGCGAAACAGAACTTTCAAGAGAAAAAATCGAGCCTCTCGGTCATGATTACTCGGGCGATGTTACCGCACCTACCTGCACGGCCGAAGGCTACACAACGTTCACCTGCTCACGCTGCGAAAGCACTTATGTCGGAGAAACCGTTCCGGCACTCGGCCACACCGAGGTGATCGATAAGGCCGTTTCGGCAACCTGCACTTCAACCGGTCTCACCGAAGGAAAACATTGCTCTGTTTGCGGAGAGGTTCTTCTCGCTCAGACGGTTATTCCAGCAATCGGACACAAGAACAAAGTTCACCACGAAAAAGTTGAACCGACCTGCACCGAGGAAGGAAAGATTGAATATTGGTCATGCCCGGATTGCTCAAAGAATTTCAGCGATGAAAACTGCGTAATTGAGGCGAACGACCTTTCAATCGCACCGACCGGTCACACGGAAGTTCTTGACAAGGCTGTTTTGGCAACCTGCACGGAAACCGGTCTCACCGAAGGAAAGCATTGCTCCGTTTGCGGAAAAGTTCTTCTCGCTCAGGAAGTTGTTCCTGCGACGAACCACAAAAACAAGGTTCATTTTTCAAAAATCGAGCCGACCTGCACCGAAAAGGGAACAAAGGAATATTGGCTTTGCCCGGATTGTTCAAAGAAGTTCACCGATGAAAGCTGCACGGCCGAAGCGTCCGATCTTGAAATTGACGCAAAGGGTCACACGGCTTCCCCGGCGGTGATTGAAAACAAGACCGAATCAACTTGCACGAGCGAAGGCTCATATGACGAAGTTGTTTACTGCGCTGTTTGCAAAACCGAACTTAGCCGTGAAAGAAAAATTACCGATAAAGCGGCTCACAGCTATGAAGAAAACGTTGTTTTGCCGACCTGCACCGAAGAAGGCTACACAGTTCATACATGCTCGGTTTGCGGCGATAGTTACACCGACTCAAAAGTTGCTCCTCTCGGCCACAGCTTCACGAATTACGTTTCCGATAACAACGCAACTTGCACTGCCGACGGAACAAAAACCGCAAAGTGTGACCGTTGCGCCGAAACGAAAACAATCGCCGACGAAGGTTCAAAGCTCGCTCATACTCCTTCCGCATGGATAACCGACAAAAACTCATCCTGCACCGAAGGCGGAACGAAGCACACCGAATGTACCGTATGCCACACCGTTATTGAAACGGCCGAAATCCCGGCGGACGGCCACAACTACGTTGCCGTTGTCACCGCACCGACCTGCACAACCGAAGGGTTCACAACTTATACATGCTCGGTTTGCGGCGAAAGTTATACCGATTCAAAGGTTGCTCCTCTCGGCCACAGCTTTACGAATTACGTTTCCGATAACAACGCAACCTGCACCGCCGACGGAACAAAAACCGCAAAGTGTGACCGTTGCGACGAAACAAAGACAATTGCCGACGAAGGTTCAAAGCTCGCTCATACTCCTTCCGCATGGATAACCGACAAAAACTCATCCTGCACCGAAGGCGGAACGAAGCACACCGAATGTACCGTATGCCACACCGTTCTTGAAACGGCCGAAATCCCGGCCGGCGGTCACAGCTATGTTGCCGTTGTTACCGCACCGACCTGCACAACCGAAGGCTTCACAACTTATACCTGTTCGGTTTGCGGCAGTTCCTATGTAAGCGACAGAACGGAAAAAGTCGGCCATACCGAAGTGATTGACAAAGCGGTTTCGGCAACCTGCACCGAATCCGGTCTCACCGAAGGAAAGCATTGTTCGGTTTGCGGCGAAGTTCTCGTTGCACAGAATGTCCTTCCGGCAACCGGACATAAGAACAGGGTTCACCACGAAAAGGTTGAGCCGACTTGCACCGCCGAAGGCTCAATCGAATATTGGTCATGCGTGGATTGCTCAAAGAATTTCAGCGATGAAAACTGCAAGAATGCCGTTGAATCCGTTGTTCTTGAAAAGAAGGCACACACCGTTGTTAAAGACGCGGCGGTTCCCGCAACCTGCACCGAACCCGGTCTCACCGAAGGAAAGCATTGCTCGGTTTGCGGAGAAGTTCTTCTTGCTCAGGAAACCGTTCCTGCAACAGGCCATAAGGACAGCGACAAAAACGGAGTTTGCGACGTTTGCGGCGCAGAGGTTGAAGTTGTTTGCAACTGCATTTGTCACAAAACATTCTTCCTTATGAAATTCATTTATGCAATTCAGAGATTCTTCTGGAAGATGTTCGGAATTGCAAAAACCTGCGATTGCGGAGCACTTCACTATTAAACTAATACAAAAATTTGGTCGCAACGAAACGGAAAAAAAGTTTCGTTGCGGCCTTTTTTATGCACTATGAAATTTATTAGTGACTAATAAAAAAGCTAATATATTGAGATTTTGAACCGCATGGATATAATAAGAAGCACATTAGGAAAATCATTAATATTTCGGAGGTAATATTTATGCTGAATGAAAACGTTAAAAAGCTTCTTTCGGAAAACATGTGGGATCTTGCAACCTGCGGCGAAAATGAGCCGAACGTTGTTCCCGTTGCTTTTAAGGATGTGACCGAGGACGGAAAGCTCGTTGTCGGAGACGTTTTTCTTGAAACAACGCTCAAAAATATCAAAGAAAACGGCGGAAAAATTTCGGTTTCGGTTTACGATGCAAAAACGCTTGAGGGATATCAGATTAAAGGCAAAGCGGAGTATCTTACCGAAGGTGAAATTGTGAAAACTTTCAAGGCGGCGGTTGAAAAAATGTTTAACGGTGCCGCAACGGCAAAAGGCGCGCTTGTCATTACTCCGGAAAAGGTAATTGTCACAACTCCCGGAGCCGAAAACAAAAAGGTTCTTTAATTAAAAAAGTGCGGGCCGAAGGGGGTTCGCACTTTTTTGCCGGCAGAAAGTCACTGAAAAATTCAACAGTTACTTGCCAATTGAAAAATATGACTGTATAATTGCAGAAAAAGGTTTTGAGGTGATTTTTGATGTATAAGCCGAAACTTGAAAAAGATATACGCTGTCCTTTGGAATACGGCCTTGACGTGTTCGGAGGAAAATGGAATTCACGAATAATCTGCGTTCTTGCGGAAAAGGAAACGCTCCGTTACGGCGAATTGAGAAAAGAGCTTTCAAATGTTACCGATGCCGTTCTTTCTTCGGCGCTGAAAGCTCTGATCGGAAACGAAATTGTCAGCAGAAAATCCTATGACGAAATTCCGCCGAGAGTCGAGTATTCGCTGACAGAAAAAGGAAAGTCGGTTGTTCCGATTCTTCAAAGCATTTGCAGATGGGCGGGTGCGTATCACAAAGACGACTCGGAAAAACCGCTGGAGCAATGCAAAAAATGTGATTATAACGGCGGAAAGAACTGAAACGAAAGCCGATTTTTCAAATCAGTCCTTCAACATTGAAAGAATTTTTTCTTTTGTCTTTGCGCCGGACGAACGTGAAAGAACTTTTCCGTTTTTGATTGCAACGAGCGTAGGCACGCTCGAAATTCCGAATTCAAGCGTAAGATCCGGCTCTTTGTCAACGTTGACTTTTCCGATGAGATACTGCGGATTTTCGTCGGCAATTTCGTCAATAATCGGGGAAATTGTTTTGCAGGCCGGGCAACGCTCGGCAAAAAAATCAAGAAGAACGGTTTTTTCGCTTTTTATGATTTCGTTTTCAAAATTGTTTATTCCGATTTTTAATGCGGACATTTTAAAGACTCCTTTTTTCTTTTGTGATTATAGTATAACCAAAAGAATTTTTATTTTGAGGAGACGACGGTCGAAAATTGTTTATAATTTTCGGTAATCTTTTACAGACGTCTTGATTTTTAAAAATGCAAGAGTTATAATATATCCGTTATATGTCGGAAACGGAGGTGCGAATATGGCAAGACCGAGTCGATGCCGAAGAATCTGCGCCGAACCGGAAATCGACGGCTTTTCGCCTTGCGGAATAAAAAGCGCCGGTCAGGTTCTTTTGACGGTTGACGAATTTGAGGCAATCAGACTGATTGATTATGAAAAGAAAACCCATGAACAATGCGGAAAGCAAATGGATATTTCACGAACAACCGTTACAGAAATTTATGAGCGTGCGCGCGAAAAAATCGCCGATTGCATCGTCAACGGAAAAGAACTCAAAATCTCCGGCGGGAATTATGCGTTGTGCAACGGTTCGGCCGTGAAGTATTGCGGAAAAAGATGCGGATGCAGATTTGATTTTTCGGGGAAAAACCCGAATGAAAACGGAAAGGAAAAAGAAATTATGAAAATTGCGGTAACTTATGAAAACGGAAATGTTTTTCAGCATTTCGGTCATACCGAACAGTTCAAAATTTATGAAATCAAAGACAAAAAGGTCATGGACTCAAAGGTTGTTGAAACGAACGGAAGCGGTCACGGCGCACTTGCCGGTCTTCTTTCAAAGCTTGACGTTGACGTTTTGATTTGCGGCGGAATCGGCGCAGGCGCACAAAACGCTCTTTCGGCGGCCGGAATAAAACTTTTCGGCGGCGTTTCCGGAAGTGCGGACGAGGCGGTGAACGCTTTCCTTGACGGAACGCTCGTTTTCAATCCGAACATTCATTGCAATCATCACGGCCATGATCACGCCGAAGGACACTCTTGCGGTGAGAACAAGCACGGTTGCGGCGGAAACTGCCATTGATTTTTTTAAAGCTCAAATAGTTTTAAAACTCCGAAACGAAGCTGAAAACCGCTTTTTTCGGAGTTCTTTATATATCTCGGAAAATCATATTTCGGTTCTTTCCCGATTATAACTATATGTTGCTTTATATGTGATAAGATAAAATTGAAATTTTAGAATAGGAGAAAATATTATGTCAGGGTTTTTCAAAAAAATCGGAAGCTTTATTGTTGCGATATTCATGTTTTTCATGAACCTTTTCGGAATCGGAGTAAGGCCCGAAGACGGGAAAATCAAAAACGTGATTTTCCTTATCGGTGACGGAATGGGCGTAATGAGTATTGAAAAAACGCGCGCCGAAACAGGAAAGGAACTTGTTTTTGATTCGTTCCCCGTGAAGAGCCTTTCGCGAACCGCTTCCGCAAACGACAGCGTTACCGACAGCGCGGCCGGGGCAACGGCGCTTGCCTGCGGCGCAAAAACGAACAACGGTTGTGTCGGCGTATTCCCTGATGACGTAAACGCTGCCAAGAGCTATCCGATGAATCTTTGCGAATTTGCAAAATCAAACGGAATGGCGGCCGGAATCGTCACAACGGACAGCACAAGGGGTGCAACGCCGGGCGGATTTTCCGCTCACACAAGCAGCCGAAACAACACTTCGGAAATCACAAAATATCAGCTTCAAAGCAATCTCGACCTCATTTGGGGAGTGAAAACGTCAACCTGCAGCCGAAGCAAAGCGGAAAGTGCGGGATTTGAATATGTTACGGATTACACGGAGATGGAAGCGCTTGCCGAGGGCAGCCGTTCATTCGGTCAGTTTTCCGGTGACCTTTGGAAAAATGACTGCGGAAATATGCCGACTCTCACGCAGATGACGACGAAGGCGATTGATCTTCTTGACGACAATGAAAACGGATTTTTCCTCATGGTTGAGGGCGCCCATATCGACAAAAACAGTCACAATAACAACGGCGAAGGAATGAAGGAAGCGCTCCTTTCGTTCAACGACGCCGTAAAAGCCGCTCTTGATTACGCAAAGAATGACGGTCATACTCTTGTTGTTGTCACCGCCGACCACGAGACGGGCGGAATTACGCTCAAAAACGGTGAGTATGTCTACACAACGGGCGGACACACGGGCGTTGATGTTCCGCTTTATGTTTACGGCTCGGACAACTTTGTTCACGAAAACGAAGAATCAATTGAAAACACGGATATTCCGAAGCGAATTGTTTCAGTTCTTGAAAAAGACGGATTTCCGTGTACGGTTAGCGTTTCGGAGTAATCACTTCAATTTTGAATATTTACGGTGTTATAGTCGGAGAAAATCGGAGGTAAAACTATGCGCTTTTGGTGGGTTTTGTTTGTTTGCAACATGACGTATTCTGTTGCGGTGATAATCATCGGACTGATTATGTGGAAGCATTGTCCGCATAATTACAATTCAATTTTCGGCTATCGTTCAAGCCTTTCAATCCGGAACATCGAAACATGGAAGTTTGCGAACACGGATTGCGGAAAAAGACGGTGGAAAATCGGCTGGGTAATGTTTGTTGCAACGGCGCTTGTTCAGTTGCCGTTTTACGGTTCGTCGGAGAAAAGAATCGCCCTTTTGGCCATGGCGATTGCATTCATTGAGTGCTCCGTAATAGTTCATTCGGCTTTTCTGACGGAGAGAGCGTTGAAGAAAAACTTCACCGAGGACGGAAAAAGGGTTGATTCCGATCATCTTAAATGAGAATAAAAAAACACCGCTCTTTTGCGTTTTGAAAAAAGGGCGATGTTTTTTATTTTTTCATTCCGAATGTGCCGCACGGTGGCGAAAAGCATTCGGAAAAGATTTTATTTTTTGAGCCAGCGCTTTATAAGCTGATTGAGAACGGTGAACCATTTGAAGAGAGCGGTGAGAGCGCTGAGAAGTTTGTTCTTCGGCTTTTGGTCAACGTCGTAGGATTCGGTGCTTCCGTTCTCTTTCGTCATCGGAGAAACCTTGTCGTTTTCTCGGTCATAGACGAGGAACTGAGGTCTTTCGTCGATGCTGTCAACGGTGATTCTTTCATCGGAACCGCAAACCGTTGTGATGATCCAGTCTTCTTCCTTTGTCCAATCGTCATGAACGGCGTTTTTGATGAACCATGTGTATTCGGGGAAAACGCAGGTTGAAGCGTCGATTTGTTTGTCGGGTGAAATGTACTTTTCAAGGCCGAGAGCTTTTCTTGATTCGATGTATTCATCGGAAAGAGTTGTTCCGATTTTTGAAACCGTTGCGCCGAGTGAAGAAAATCTTGTTGTTGTCCAAACGTCGCCCTGTTCGTCAAGCGATTCGATAACCGGAGGCATCTGGAAACCGTATTTTGAGACGATGCAGATATTGACTCCGTCGGCTTCGGCGGATTTAAGAATTTCGGGAATGCGCTGACGGACAACTTTGTCGTAATTGTCAAGCTTTTCAATGAGGCCCGAATAATACTGATACTTTTCGCTGTTTTCATCGCCGAAAACAAAAGCCTTTGTTTCTTCGTATCTGTCGGCCGTAACCATTGTCCAATAGCCGGGCCATGTTCCGTAGGTTGCGGTTGCGAGAGCGGGAACGAGTCCACCGTAAAGGCGATTGTAAAGATACTTCATGAAAACGTCGGAAGCTCCGTCGGCAATTCCGGCTTCATAAGCGAGACTTGCGGTTTCACTAATGAATTGGCCGATAACTTCATCCATGTTGATGAAAACTTTTTTAAGAAAAACGTCGTTTGCGAAACGGGAAATTCCTTCACCGTTGACTTTCATGTGGCCGGAAAAAGTGTCGTTGACAAGGTCACCGCCGAAGGCAACGGTTGAACCGAAGCAGACGGCGTGAATTTTTTTCGTTCCGTATTTTGCGAGGTAGGCGAGGATAAGGTCGCCGCCGAGACATTTGCAGGCGAGCGAAACTTTTTCCTTTCCGGTTACTTTGAGAATACCGTCGATATACTTGTCAACGTCATCAACGGTTTTGAGCGGATCAAGGCGCCAGTCGTTTGCAAAGTCATAGCTGACGATGCTGTATTTTCCGTTTTCGTTTGCGTAATCGGTGTTCATTTCAGTGAAGTTTGCGTCTTTTTGAGCCTGAGAAATTCCTGTTCCGTATTTCGGATCGCCGTTTCCGTCAAGCATACATCTGTCGTAAAGTTTTGACATTTCTTCGCCGAATACCTTGTAATACTCGTCAAAATCATTTGTGAGATATCCTTTTGCAAAAAGCGGAAGAACTTTTTTCGCAATCTGTTTGATATCTTCTCCTTCAACGTCAAAGTCATAAACAACGTTTCCGTCTTCGTCAACAATGTCCTCGCTGTTTCCGCGGAAGTAAACAATGGGATACTTTGACCTTTTTTCAAGCGGTACCGCAAAAGCCGGAACAATAAAGCCGAAAACCATTATAACGGCAAGCAGTACGGAAATTAACTTTTTCATGAATATAACCCTCCTCTTTTTTATTGTATCTATTTTAACAATCAAAATTTGACTTGTCAATATTTTTTTGTGAGAAATGACCGACGGAAAGTTTAATAATTAATAAAACGGATGATAAACACGAAACTTTTTATAAAATAAATCGAAAAATGTTCAAATTGCGGCGTTTTGTTCCTTTTGACATCGGATTTTTCGTGTGATATAATATTTTTGCAAAAATGAAAGAAGGTCATAAAATGAAGTTTCTCATCATGCTCGTTGTTGCGCTCGCAATCAGTGCAATCGGTTTTAAAAAGTTCGTTTGGTTCATTTCTCTCGGTTACGGATTTTCGATTGCCGGACTCGGAATTGCCATGCTTGCAATGTTTTACAAAAGTCTCTCTCCCGTGACGGTGCTTCTTTGCGTAATGTGCGTAATTTACGGTTGCCGCCTCGGAGGCTATCTGCTTGTCCGCGAAAAGAAAAGCGCTTCTTATCAGAAAACGATGAAGGATGATATCAAAGACGGTTCCGACATGAAGCCTGTTTTGAAGGTTGTTGTTTGGGTGAGTTGTGCGTTCCTTTATTGCTGCGAAGTTTCTCCTGCGTTTTTCCGCCTTCAAAACGGCGCAAAAACCGATTCGGCCGCAATCGTCGGAACAGTGATCATGGCGCTCGGAATTATTCTTGAGTCCGCCGCCGATTTTACGAAGAATCGCTTTAAGAAAAAGAATCCGCACCGTTTTTGCGACGTCGGCCTTTTCAAAATTGTCCGTTGCCCGAACTATTTCGGCGAAGTTCTCATTTGGACGGGAATGTTCGTTTCCGGAGTTACGGCTCTTTCCGGGGTTCTTCAGTGGTGCGCCGCAATTTCCGGTTGGGTCTGCATTGTTTATATCATGTTCGGCGGGGCAAGAAGACTTGAAATCCGCCAGAACAAAAATTACGGAAACGACCCGGAATATCAAAAGTATGTCAAAAAAACTCCGATTCTTCTTCCTCTTGTTCCGCTTTACAGCGTTGAAAAATATAAGTGGCTGGTGGGCTGATTATGAAAAAGAAAAACTATGAAAACTTTTCTTTACCGCTTGCGCTTTTCGACGCTTTGCCCGTAATCTTTTTCGGTGCGGCGATGATTCTGATTGCGGCTCGGTTCGGTTCAAAGCTTTTCATTGCCGGCGCGGTGATTTGCACTTTTGCGGGTCTCGGAAAAGTGATTTGGAAAATCATCATCGCGGCAACGAAAAAGGACGTTGCGATTTTGAACAGACAGCTTCGTGTGCTCATGCCGATCGGGTTCGCCCTTTTGATTTCGGGAGCGATAATCGGAACGGACGCTGAAAGACTGTCTGCGCTCAAAAGTTCGGTTCTTTCGTTTCCGTCGGCTGCGTTTTTTGCCGTGACGGTTATCGGAACGATTATGATGAGCGTTTTTGCGTTCGGGCTCGATCAAACGAAAGCGCGTTCAAATTGGCTTGAGCAAATTACTAATGCCGTTTCTCAATTTTGTTTTCTTTTGGGAGTTTTGTTTTGCCAAAGATAAAAATATTACCGCCGATTGCAATTGCTTCGGCGATTTTTTCTTTTAAAAAGCAAAGTCCGTTTTTTGGGAGTATGAATGTGATATAATATATTTAATCTTCCGAGAGACGATTGACTTTTCGGAATGATTGCGGTCTCGTTTCGTTGGGCCACAGCAGAACGGGGCAGCTCATAAGTATGTGGCCGGAAAGGCAATGGTAATTCATATGGTAAAAAAAGGCAGAAGTGAAGTCGGACTTTTCGGAACGGTTACTCATTACGACGAACGCGGAAAAAAGATCGGCCGCAGTGAACCCGGTTTATTCGGAGGCTACACCAACTACGACGCAAAAGGGCATAAGGTCGGCCGCAGTGATCCCGGCTTTTTCGGCGGTTATACGCATTATGACAACAAAGGCCACAAGACCGGTCGCAGTGCCCCCGGATTCTTCAACGGTTACACACATTACGACGAGAACGGAAAAAAGATCGGATCTTCCGACCCGGGCTTTTTCAGAAGTTACAGCAACAATATGTCTGAAAACGGCCCCGTGAGTTCGGGAAACACGGGAAGTTCGTCGTCTTCCGGCTCGCAGGGATGTTACGTTGCAACTTGCGTTTACGGTTCGTACGACTGTCCGCAGGTTTGGACGCTCCGAAGGTTCCGGGACGGCGTCCTTTCAAAATCAAAGCCCGGAAGAGCCTTCATAAAAACATATTATGCCATAAGTCCGACGATTGTAAAATACTTCGGAAACACAAAGCTTTTCAAAAAAATGTGGCGCAGTGTTCTTGACAAAGCTGTAAAGTCTCTCAACGAAAAGGGAATGGAAGACACGCCGTATAATGACAGATAAAATATCCGCCGTGCAAAGCGCACGGCGGATATTTTTTTCAAAAAAGTTTTTTCGTTTTTTCTCTTGACAGCACGTTGAGTGCAGTTTTAGCATGGAATAAATCAAAACTCCATAACCATTCCGACTTTCAATTGATGAAGCCTTTCGCCGAGTTCTTCTTTAAGAACGGCAAAGGCTCTTTCTTTTGTGCAGTGGCCTGTGCAGACATATTGTATTCCCGTTTCGTGAATACTTTTTCCGACTTCGCGAACCTCTGCCGCAGGCTTGTTGAAAAGGTGAAAGCCGCCGATGAGGGCATAGACGTTCTTTTCGGGGAAGGTTTCTTTAACCTCGTTTATAATGTTGACCGCGCCGCCGTGGGAACAACTGTTGAAAACAACAAGACCCTTTTCCGTTTCGATAACAAGGCTTTGTTCATGCGAAAAATCGTCGGGTACCCAGCCGTTTTCCTCTTTGCGATACATATTTTCCCGTTTTCCGATTGAGGAAAGGTTCGGCGTTTTGTGTCCGACCAGCCAAACACCGTTAAAAATTTCCGCGTCTCCTTTTTCAAAAACAAACCTGCTTTCGTAATCGGAGAGAATCTTTTTCGGAATGCCGATGTACTTTTTGATGAAGAACTTTTTGAAGTAGCAGTTTTCTTTGGCGGAATCGCGAAGATAAAACTTTGCGGCTTTGTTTTCCTCAAAAAACTTTTTCATTCCGTCGGAATGGTCATAATGCGCGTGGGAAAGAACCGCAGCGTCAACTTTTTCAACCGAAAGGCCGAGCTTCTTTGCATTCTCGGCAAAAAGGGGCGAAGCACCCACGTCAAGAAGAATATTTTTTTCGTTGTTTTCAATATAGATCGAAAGACCCCATTCGCCTTTGATGTCGCCGCATTTTATGTTGTCAACAAGAACCGTTGCTTTCATTTTTTTCAGTCTCCCTGCAAAAGTTTTTCTTTGATAATTTATACCATATTTTTTCACAAAATTCAACGCTCTTTTGTTGACAACGGCGCAAAAGGGGAGTACAATATATACATAATTAATTAACACGATTAATTAATTACTTTAACCGTGTTATGAAAGGAGCATACGAATGGAACTGAGGTTCTCAGAAAAATCCCTGTGCCTTATAAAAAACGAAAACGAGCGCTTTGTCCTTTTCCCCGAAGAATCGTTTTTGTCGGTCGGAAAAGTTGAGTCGAGCTACCGCATGAGCCGCGGCAGTTTCCAAATCAGACAACAATCGCTTTCGGAGAAAAAGCTGTTTTTGTCTGCGGTAAAGAAAACAGAAAACGGCGCTTTGCTTACTCTTTCCGAAAACAGCGGCAAAGACGTGATGGAACTTTCTCTTTCGTTTGAAAACGAAAACCTTTTGAAGTTTACGCCGAAACTTATCGGAAACACCGACTTCAACCGCATGACCTTTAGGGTGCCCGCAAAACCGAACGAAGCGGTCTACGGCGGCGGAGAAACCTTTGCCGCGTTCAACCTGCGCGGAAAAAAGCAGCGCGTTTGGGTTGCGGAACACATCAACGCGGGGCAGATTGCGCGAAAGATTGTGAAATCTTCGCTTGGAATCAAGGCGGTTGACCGCAAACAGCCTTATAAAAACTACGAAACCTATTACGCACAGCCGACGTTCATGTCGTCGGAAAAGTACTTTGTTCATTGCGACACCACCGATTATGCGCTTTTTAACTTCAAAAACAAGGAGTACCACGAAATTACCGTCAACGATTTTTGCCCTGTGTACTTCGGCTTCGGCGAAAATTTTGAAAGTTTGATGAAAACGCTTTCCTCGCTTCTCGGTTTTCAGCCGGAACTTCCCGATTGGGCGTATGACGGCGCGATACTCGGTATTCAGGGCGGAACGCAAACCGTTTATGACAAACTTGAGAAAGTAAAAGAGTATGACACCGCCGTTGCAGGCGTTTGGTGCCAGGACTGGGAGGGCAGGCGAGTCACCGCCTTCGGCAAACAGCTTCAGTGGAACTGGGAATGGGACAGCGAGCGCTATCCCGAACTTGACAAAAAGATTTGGGAGCTTAAAGAAAACGGCGTGCGCTTTCTCGGTTATATCAATCCGTTCCTCGCGATTGAAAAGCCGCTTTACGCCTACGCGGCAAAGATGAATTACTGCGTCAAGGATAAGGACGGAAACGACTATCTTGTTAAGATTACAACTTTCCCGGCGGCGATGGTTGACCTCACGAATCCCGAAGCTTATGAATGGATAAAAAGCGTTATCAAAAAGAACATGATTGAGTTCGGACTCGACGGCTGGATGGCGGATTTCGGCGAATACCTTCCGACAGACTGCGTGCTTTTCAGCGGCGAGGAC
>JAUNFH010000028.1:0-1428 GCA_030525185.1 Clostridia bacterium | reverse complement strand
GTTCACAACTCCTGGCCTGCGCGCTGGGCAAAAGTCAACCGCGAAGCACTTGAAGAAACCGGCAACGTCGGAAAAATCTTTTTCTTCACCCGTGCGGGCTTTACCGAAACGGTGAAATATTCAACGCTCATGTGGGCAGGTGATCAGCACGCGGACTGGACGTTCGACTTCGGTCTTCCGTCGGTTATTCCGGCATATCTTTCGCTTGCTGTCTGCGGTTTCGGACTCAGTCACAGCGATGTCGGCGGCTATACAACCTTTGCAAAAATGCGAAGGAATCCGGAACTTTTCATGCGCTGGGCAGAGATGAACGCTTTCAGTCCGCTCATGCGTTCGCACGAAGGCTCAAACCCCGACCTCAACGCGCAGTTTGACGAAAACGAAGAAGTCCTTTCCCACCACGCAAAGTATTCGAGAATTCATAAGCTTTTGAAGCCGTATCTCAAAGATGCGGTTGCGCTCAACGCAAAAAGCGGTGTTCCCGTAATGCGTCCGCTGTTTTTCTATTATGACGGCGAAAAGGAAAAGAACGAATCAACCGAATATCTTCTCGGAAGAGATCTTCTTGTTGCTCCCGTTCTTCGAGAGGGAAAAAGCAAAAGAACGGTATATCTTCCGAACGACAAATGGATAAACGTTTGGGACGAAAAAGAGTATGGCGAAGGAGAACACGAAATCAGTGCGCCGCTCGGAACAATCCCCGTTTTTTATAAAAAAGGAAGCGAATACACAAACCTTTTCAAAAAGATTAAGGAGGAATAATCACCATGAAGAAAACAAATCAACCTTCCCCTGACGGCAAAACCTACGGCATAGGGCTAAAAGACAAGGTCGGCTACGCGCTCGGTGACGCGGCAGGACTTATGACCTTTGCGCTCGTCGGCTCATTTTTGCAGATGTTTTATACCAACGTTCTTTATATTGACCCGAAAAAAATCACGACACTTTTCCTCATTGCACGAATTTGGGACGCAATCAACGACCCGATGTGGGGCGCGTTTGTTGACCGACGCGGCGGCGGAAAGAACGGAAAGTTCCGCCCGTACCTTCGCTGGTTCTCAACGCCGCTTGCGCTTTTCGGAGTTTTGATGTTCGTGAAAATTCCCGGCCTTACCGAAACGCAGTATCTCATTTTCGCTTACATCACTTATATCGGATACGGAATGCTTTATACCGTCGTCAACATTCCTTACGGCTCAATGGCTTCGGTTATCACAACGGACGAACTTGAACGCTCCTCGCTTTCAATGTTCCGTTCAATCGGCGCAGGTTTCGGCGGACTTCCCGGTCAGATTCTTCTTCCGTTTTTTGTATACTCAACCGTTGCCGCAACAGGTGAAAGAGTTCTTGACGGAAACAAGCTTCTCATCGGCGTTGCCGTTCTCGGCGTAATCAGCATTATTGTTTATCAGCTTTGCTATAAAATGA
>JAUNFH010000173.1 GCA_030525185.1 Clostridia bacterium | reverse complement strand
GCTCACGGCTAGAAGCGAAGAATTTGACGAACTCATGGGATACGAATCCGGCGCGGACGATTACGTCACAAAACCGTTCAGCCCGTCTGTACTCATGAAAAGGGTTGAAGCCCTTCTTCGCCGTGTTCGCGCAAACTCGGCTTTTTCGAGCGAGAAAAACCTTAAAAACCTTGTCTTCAATCATGAGGCGCATGAAGTCAGACTCAACGGAGAAGAAATCGAACTCACTCTCAAAGAGTATAACATTCTCAAAAAACTTCTTGAAGCGCCGGGAAGGGTGTTTTCGCGCGAACAGCTTCTTGACAGCATTTGGGGATTTGATTACATCGGAGACGTCAGAACCGTTGATTCCCACGTTGCAAGGCTGAGAACGAAGCTCGGAGAATGGGGCTCGGCTCACCTCAAAACCGTTTACGGAATCGGTTATAAAATCGAGGATCTGTGATGAAAAAAAGTCATCCGAACCGTGACACTCTGATGGCAAGATACGGCCTTTCGTTTCTTATTCTCGTTCTTATTTTTGCCGTGATCACGGTTTTGCAGTTCTTTTTCATGGAGAATATGTTCATCAGAGTTGTTCGCAACAACATGAAAGAGGCCGCGCAGAGTATTGAACAATTGGAGTTCGGCGAAAAAGATTATATGACGAAGCTTTCCGACATTGAAGCGAAGTATGACATCTATATCGAAATCTATCACCCGCGCGACACATTGATTTATTCCTCAAACAACAACGACACGGTTTTCGGTTCGCAAGGCTCGAGCGGCGAAATGAAGCCGAGAATCATGCGTATTCTCGAACACGAAGATCTTGACGAAAAAAGCTATTTTGAAACAAGGCAGGAATATTTCGCAACGGCAAAATATATCGTCTACGGAACGTTTTTCAGGGACAATGCCGGAATTGAAATGTATTATTCGCTTGACGTCATCGAAGCGAACGCAAAGACGGCGAGCTTTGCAATCCTTTGGGTCAGCCTTGCGCTCCTTCTCATAATCTTTTTCATTTTTCTTGCGTATACTTATACCTTTGTTGTTCCGCTGAAAAAAATCAACCGAATCACGAAGAACATCGGAAATCTTGATTTTTCCGAAGTCTGTCCGCAATTCGGAGTCAGGGAGCTCGGAGAACTGAGCCGGAGCGTCAATGCGCTTTCGGCGTCGCTTGATATGACAATGCAAGACCTCAAAAAGAAGAACGAGCGCCTTGAGCATGAAGTTGAACGCGAGCGCAGGCTTGAAGAGGGAAGAAAGCAGTTCATTGCGAATGCGTCCCACGAGCTTAAAACGCCGATTGCGATCATTCAGGGTTATGCCGAGGGGATAACTTTTGCCGAAACGAAGGAGCAGGCTGAGGAATACAGCGGCGTTATCATTGAAGAGTCGAAAAAAATGAACCGTCTTGTTGTTCGCCTTCTTGAACTTATGCGTTTTGAAAACGGGGGCCACATTGTTCAAAACGAAAGAATTCCGCTCAGAGAGACGGTTTTGTCCCTCGTTTCTTCAAGAAAAAAGTATCTTTCGGAAAACGGAATCACGCTTGATTTGAATATCAACGAAAACTTCGTAGGCTACGGCGACGCTGACCTTTTTGAACGCGTTTTCAACAATTATTTTTCAAATGCGCTCAGCCATATTGACGGCGGAAAAAAGCTCAAAATCGGTTGTGAAGTTGTTGAAGATTTTTATCGAATCAGCGTTTTCAACACCGGAAAACCCATTGCGGACGATGATATTGAGCATATCTGGCAGAGCTTTTACCGCGCGGACAAGGCGCATTCGCGGGAAAAGGGACGCTTCGGACTCGGACTTGCGATTGTTGCTGAAGCGCAGAACCTTCAAAACGCAAAATACGGTGCGGTTAATCACGTTGACGGCGTTGAGTTTTGGTTTGACGTTTTAATTGCCGAAAATCAAAAATAAAAGAACAGGCTTACGGTCGAAATTCCGACCGAAGCCTGTTTTATTTTTTATTTTTTGATTTCTTCGCCCGTTGCGGCATTGAAAATGTTGTTGAAAACGGAAATGTGCGTTTTTGAAATTACTTTGTCGAGATGGAGCGAACCGAAATACCAATGTTCAAATTCGCAGCTTTTTCCGACGTCTTCGAGATAAGTGTTGATTGCGGTGATTCCTGTGACGCTGTCACGCTGAAGAAGAAGGAATTCCTTGATTTTCGCGGGAGGTTCGTGTGTGATAATAATATCAACCTTTCCGCCGTACTTTTGAAGATTGTCAACGCCTTCAACAAGTTCGTCCCTCGTCGGAATTTCCATCTCGGACCATGTGTTCATCTCAAAGCGGATTTCAATGTCCGGACTTTCACCGCCGCCCATCGTGAAAATTTTCTTTCCTTCAATCTCAAAGACCTGGCCTCTCATGAGGTGAAGAATGTTTCCGGCAATTTGGTGAACCTTTCCGCCGTGCCATTTTTTGATTTTGAGCTTTGAAAGCATGTCAAAATTTTCATGCGTTCCGTCAATGAAACAAATTGTATATTTTTTCTTTGAAAGTTTTTTGAGCGTGTTCATTTCGTCTTTTGAGCCGTCCCAAAGAAAGCCGAAATCGCCGCAGACAATCAAAACGTCGTCCTTTTTGAGGTTGCGAAGACGCGGGTCGTCAAAACGGGAGAACATGCCGTGCATATCGCCGGTTACATAAATCATTGAAAATCACCTGAAATAAATTTTCTGAGTCCGACTTTTCGGACAAAAAATTGTTAATTTTAAAATTAATTCACTAAAAAGGTTTATTTTGAGCGAAAAAATTGTTATAATAAATCGAATATATCTGATTTCACTCAGACACACATTAAATATATCACATTTTTTTGAATATTGCAATCATTTGAAAAAATTGTCGGCAACAGGCCGAACAAAAAACAGAAATTAGGGTGATGGTTTTGAAAAGAATTTTTGCGCTGCTGCTTTCTGCGGCGGTGATTATGCTTTCGGTTCTTCCGTCAGCAACCGTTTTTGCGAATTATAACAACGAAACGGAAGTGACAAAAAAGCTTGATTCAAAGGAGTATTACATGATCAGTCTCGACGACGGTTCTGTAATGTTCAACAAAAAGGAAACCGAAAAGGTTCCGCCGGCCGCATTCGTGAAAATTCTCGCTTCGGTCGTTGCAATTGAAAAATGGGGAAACCTTGAGGAGACGGTGAAAATCACCGAAAAATCGCTCTCCCTTGTTGAATATGAATACGGTGTCCGGGTTGCAGACCTTAAAGCGGGGGAACTTTACACAAAAAAGGAACTTGTCGATAACCTCATTGTCTACGGAGCAAACGACATCGCTTCCGTTGTTGCCTTTGAAATTTCCGGTTCGTCCGAGGCATTCGTCAGCGAGATGCAAGCCCTTGCGGACAAAATCGGCTGCAAAAACACAAAACTCAAAAACATCAGCGGCTTTGACGAAGACGGCCAGTACACAACGGCAGAGGACGTTGCAACGATTATAAAATATGCCCTCAACTATCCGGCATTCAGCGAAGCATTTTCTGCGAGCGAGGTTACTCTTCCCGCAACGGACCAAAATGAGGAAAGAACTTACAGCGCGTCGAACAAAATGCTCAACCAAACAATCAGCGCTTACTACCATTCGTCAATCACCGGCGGAAAGCAAACCTCAACCGACAAGGCGGGGCAGTGCATTGCGGCGGTTTCCTCACAGGACGGATATTCTTATCTCACCGTTGTAATGGGCGGCGAATACAAGGATGTTGACAGCGACGGAGTTGACGAAAACACGGCTGTTACCGACGCAAAAAAGCTCGTTGCATGGGTATATGACAACATACGCTTCAGAGTTGTTGCAACGGCGAATCAAACCGTAACAATCGTTAACGTCATCGCCGGAAGAAACGGCGACAATCTTCGCCTTGTTCCGGAAAAGGAGACTTCGGCCCTTGTTCCGGCGGGCGCAACGAGCGATTCGGTTCTCATTGAGCCGATTGCGGAAACACTCCCGGAAAAGGTTTCCGCTCCGGTGAAGGCCGGTGACGTGATCTGCCAGGCAAAAGTCTATTACGCCGGAGGAGAAATCACAACGATTAACCTCGTTGCGGCGAACGACGTTCAGTTGAGCGTTTTCCGGCTCATAATGACGGGGGTTTCCGCAGTAATCACTTCAACGTGGTTCATTGTTCTTGAGGTGATTGCAATCATCGGAGTCGGAATATATCTCGGCCTTTCAATCAAAAAAACGGCCGAAAAGAA
>JAUNFH010000172.1 GCA_030525185.1 Clostridia bacterium | reverse complement strand
CATACGTTGACGCAAAGGGACACACCGAAGCAACAAGAGAAGAAAACCGAGTTGAGGCTTCTTGCGGAGCGGACGGTTCATACGACCTCGTAACGTACTGCACCGTCTGCGATACCGTTCTCAAAACAGAAAAGGAAACAATCCCCGCAACCGGCGAACATAATTATGTCACCGAAGTTGAAGGCTCAAGAATTCCCGCAACCTGCGTTGCCGAAGGCAAAGTCACAATGCAGTGCGCTTGCGGAGCAACAAAAGAAATCACGCTTGCAATCGATCCGAACAACCACTCAAATGTTGTAACCGACGAAGCAATCCCCGCAACTTGCGAAACCGCCGGAAAGACCGAAGGAAAGCACTGCGAAGCCTGCAACACCGTAATCGTTGCACAGGAAGAAGTCAAGGCTCTCGGCCACAACTACGGCAATTGGGAAACCGTTAAAGACGCAACCTGCACCGAAAAGGGTCTTGAAAAGAGAGTTTGCTCAAACGACGCAAGCCACGTTGAAACAAGAGAAACCGATGCTAAGGGTCACAACTACGTTGATGTTGTAACCGATCCGACCTGCACTGCCGAGGGTTATACCACTCATACATGCTCGGTCTGCGGAAACTCTTATGTCGATTCATACGTCGAAAAGATTGCACATACTTACGTTGACGTTGTAACCGCACCGACCTGCACTGTCGAGGGTTATACCACTCATACCTGTTCGGCTTGCGGAATTTCATATGTGGATTCAATACTTCCCGCAACAGGCCATACTGTCGTTGCCGATGCGGCAATCGCCGCAACTTGCGAAACCGCAGGTAAAACCGAAGGCAGCCATTGTTCGGTTTGCGGTGAGGTTATTAAAGCCCAAACCGAAACGGCACCGCTCGGCCACAATTGGGGCGCATGGACAAAGACAAAAGATTCAACCTGCTTTGTCAACGGCGAAGAAGTACGCACATGCTCCCGTTGCGGAAAGAGCGAAGCAAGAGCACTTCCGCTCGCTGAACACCACAGCGTTGTTCTTTCCGGAAAAGACGCAACCTGCACCGAAACCGGACTTACCGACGGCACTTACTGCGACGTTTGCGGAAAAACACTCACTGCCCAGAAAACGATCCCGGCAAAGGGACATGACGATTCCGACGGTGACGGAAAATGCGATATCTGCGGTGCGGAAATCAAAAAGAACGACGATGTGCGTTGCAAGTGGTGCGGACGCTATGAACAGTACAAAGACAATCCGATTTTCGGTTGGCTGATTACGTTCATTCACTTCATTATCCACACGATTGCACAATTTAAGTACGCTTAAACCATAAAACGCCTTTTGCCGTTTTGCATAGGCGGTATTGAGTCGGACCAAAGGGCTGTTCCGTAAAGTCGGGACAGCCCTTTAAGATTTGCTTTGTTGACGGTTGGTATAAAGCTTTTGACTGAATATTAAAAATATTTCGCTTTCCCCCGACACTTTTCTTTTCCTGTCCGTCTTACTTAATGAAGCGCACTTCAAAAAACAAAAGGAGCAAGAAAAATGTTTAAGAAAAAATATAAAAATATCGCAATACTTGATTTTCGTGACTACTCGACAGAGGCACTCAAAAAAATCAAAAGCATCAAAAATGTCGCTTGCCTGATTCTTCCGAAAGATGCCGATAAAGAATGGACAAACGAACTTTCAAACATTAACGTCGAAAACTGTGCGTCAAGGATATATCTCGAAAACGGCGAAAATATTCACATGATAAACGGGGCTTCACTCCTTGACGATGACAGCGTGGTTGACGGCGAAAAGTATCTTGCCAACGGTGCGGTCATCATTGCAACAAAAGAGAAAAAGGCTCTTGTTTATATTAACGGTGCGGCAGTTGCATTGAAAGGCGCAAATTACTCGGTTGAGGACCTCAACGGCGCGCTGATTCAAGCCGAACCGAAAGGGGAGTACAAAGTTTATCCGAACCATGTCAAAATCGATGCTTCAATGCTTGAAAATCTTCCAGATGATTTCACCGTCATTGCAGGAAACAGCATTGAATTTGAAAACGACGTGACCGTAAACAGACTCAAGGAAAAGCGCATTTCTTTCATTGCCGGAAACAGCGTGCTTTGCCGCCGTGAGATTTACGGCTATGTCAGCGCAAATTCTCAGGTCGGAAACACTGTAAAGATTAAAGAATGAGTACTTATAACAATCCTGTCGAAATATTTAATGAGCTGTACTCTCGGTACTATAAAGCCGTTGTGTCATATTTTTCAAAACGGTTTGACCGAAACGAAGCGGAAGATCTTGCCCAAACGGTCTTCATGAAGCTTTGGGCATACATTCCCTGCGTGACGGAAATCAAGAACAAAAAGTCACTCGTTTTCAAAATCGCAAAGAATGTTCTCGTTGACAGACTTCGCCAAAAGAAGCTTTTGGAAAATCATGAACCTTTGGATAAGGCGGAAAACGTCGGTGTGTTCGATGATATTACAGCCGCGGAAACAAAGGCGCTTTTGAACGATCTTTCCCCGCGCGACAGAGAAATCGTCACGCTCAAAACCGACGGTTGGACGAGCAGAGAAATCGCGTCCGTTCAAAAAATTTCGCCCTCCGCCGTGCGGACAAGATTACAGGAAATACGCAAAATTTTGAAAAAGAGGACGTAATAGAAAGGTGATGCCGCAGTCTTTGAATTTGTGGTATCACCTTATTTTTCATATTTGCGTTTGCACAGACATTTTTCTTTGCTTTAACTACCGATTTTCCTTGACATATTAAGCCAAAATATTATATAATAACTAATCGACGGAAAACCAACAGGCGCATTGCGCTTTAAATAAGAAAGGATGATTTTTAATGGCACAGGAAATTTTGCTCACCTCAGCCGGCATTAAAGAACTTGAAGAAGAACTTGAACACCTTAAAGTTGTCGGACGCCAGGAAATCAAAGAAAAAATTCAGGTTGCTCTCTCATTCGGCGACTTGTCCGAAAACAGTGAGTACGAAGAAGCCCGTAACGACCAGGGTAAACTTGAAGCAAGAATCAGCGAAATCGAAGGCATTCTCTCAATGGCAAAAATCATTGACGAGGACGCTCTCAGCACAGACATTATTCAGCTCGGTTCAAAAGTTCAGATTAAAGATATTGAATACGGCGACGTTTATAAATATCAGATCATCAGCTCGACCTCAACTTCAAAAGACAAGGGAGACGACTGTCTCACGAGCGACGAATCGCCCGTAGCGAAGGCTCTTCTCGGCCATAAAGTCGGCGATATCGTTGAAGTTGAAGCTCCTTGCGGAATCATCAAGTATGAAGTTATGGAGATCACAAAGTAATTTTTTCAAAATATTGCAATCCAATTGTTTGAAAGGACGTTTTTGAATGTCAGAAGAAAAGAAGAATAAGAAGGCGCCCGAACAGCCTTCGGAAGATATCAGCGAACTCAAGAAGATCAGAATGGAAAAGCTCTTCGCTCTTCAGGAAGAGGGGAAAGATCCGTTCCAAATCACTCTTGCCGACCAGTCAATCACAAATGCCGAAATCAAAGAGCGTTTTGACGAACTTGAAAATCAGGACGTTTCAATCTGCGGAAGAATTACCGCATGGCGCGATATGGGAAAAGCGAACTTCATTGTTCTCAATGACCGCAGCGGAAACATTCAGTCGTACGTCAGAATCGATGACATCGGCGAAAAAGAATTTGCGGAATTCAAAAAGTGGGACATCGGCGATATTGTTGAAGTCAAGGGCTTTGTTTTCAAAACAAGAAGGGGAGAAATTTCTGTCCATGCGAAGAATATCCGCCTCCTTTCAAAGTCGCTCCTTCCGCTTCCGGAAAAGTTCCACGGCCTTACCAATACCGACGCAAGATACCGTCAGCGTTACGTTGACCTCATTGTCAACCCCGAATCGAGAGACACTTTCATTAAGCGTTCCCTCATCATTCGCGAAATCAGACGTTTTCTTGATTCTCAGGGATTCCTTGAAGTTGAAACGCCGATGCTTGTTGCAAACGCCGGCGGTGCGGCTGCAAGACCGTTTGAAACCCATTCAAACGCATTGAACGAAAACTTCAAACTCAGAATTTCTCTTGAACTTTATCTTAAGCGTCTCATTGTCGGCGGTCTTGAGCGTGTTTATGAAATCGGCCGCGTTTTCAGAAATGAGGGCGTTGACACAAGACATAACCCCGAGTTCACTCTCATGGAGCTTTATCAGGCATATACCGATTATCACGGCATGATGGATCTCACCGA
>JAUNFH010000027.1 GCA_030525185.1 Clostridia bacterium | reverse complement strand
TTCCGCACGACTGGTTCGGAGAACTCAAAGGAAAAAAGGTTCTCGGCCTTGCAATCGGAGGCGGACAGCAGATGCCGATTTTTTCGGCTCTCGGCGCAGACTGCACCGTTCTCGATTACTCCGTTCTTCAGCTTGAAAACGAACGTGAAATTGCCGAAAGGGAAGGCTATGAAATAAACATCGTCCGTGCGGATATGTCAAAACCGCTCCCGTTTGAGGACGAAAGTTTTGACCTCATCTTTCACCCCGTTTCAAACATTTACGTCAAAGAGGTTTTGCCGATTTGGAGGGAATGTTTCCGGGTTCTGAAAAAAGGCGGGGTTCTCCTTTCGGGCCTTGACAACGGAATTTGCTACGCTTTTGACAACGACGAAAAGGAACTCAGATTCACTCTTCCGTTTGACCCGATTGAAAACGAAGAGCACAGAAAGTTCCTTGAAGCGGACAACAGCGGTTTTCAGTTTTCTCACACTCTTGAAGAACAGCTCGGCGGTCAGCTCAAGGCGGGTTTCGTTTTGACCGACCTTTTTGAGGACACAAACGGAGAAGGCAATCTTCACGAACACAATATTCCGACTTTTATCGCAACAAGAGCAGTCAAAAAATAAACCGAAAAGCAAAACAACCGACTTAAAATCAAAAAAGCTGCTGCGTTCGATTGAACGCAACAGCTTTTCGTTTTTATGTTATGATTCCAAAGCGGCGGCGAGCGAAGAGTCGCCGAGGAAAGTGTCCATATTATATACGAACAGAACGTGAGTGAACTGGGTTTCGCCCATAATGCCTTTGAGGCTGTCGGAGAAGTATCTCGGATCAATCACAACAATTTTTGAAAAATACGGCGTGAGCATCGGAAGAAGGCAGTTCGCATAGGAATCCTTGAAAACAAGGAGAGTTGCCGTTGTTTCCGCCGTTGTCGTAATCACAACCTTGTCATAGTTTCCGCCGAGGAAAACTTCATATTGGTTTTTTTGATTCAGCTTTTCCTCTTCAAAAAGAGTTGCCGTTTTTCTTCCGGACGATTCGTAAAGAACAGTATATTTTCCGGCTTCCTTTTTCGGGACGCAAATTTCAATTTTGTCCGTTGCGTCGCCGACGGCGGACGAGGAAGAAAGCGTTCCTTGGAACGAATCGGAAACGGTGAAGAACGAGTAATCCTTTCCCTTTGCGCCGAGCTTCCATTCGTCGGAAAGTCCCTTGAACGCAAGGTATGCGCCGCGGGTTGTCCAGTGGTGGTCGGTGCGGTAAAAGAGCGTGTCTTTTTTGTCATACTTTTCAAAGGAAGCTTTGCAGTCTACCCATGAAAAATTTGAAAGCGACTTTTGAATCGTTTTGAAATTTTCGCTTCTGTCCTCGATTTTGAGTCCTTTCGGAAGTTTTTCCGGAATAATGTCCGTTGCGTTCGGGGAAAGAATGAAGGCTTTTTTGAGCTTTTTGTTTTTTTGCGAAAAAGCGGTGATTGCGTCGGTCAGTTCCTTGATTTTTTCTTCGTCGGGTTTTGTCGGCGCTTCAAAAAGGAAGTTGTCCTTTCCGATATACACTCCGTTTTCCTCGGTCTTTCCGAGGGAGCGTTCAAATTTTGTTTTGAATGCAATCAGCTTGTCTCGGAGAGGGAATTGATCATTGAAATATGTTTCAAAATTTTTCATGAAGCTTCCGTCGGTAACCGCGGAAATCGAAAAAGCCGGGAATTTTTTGAGAACGCGGTTTTCGCTTTCGGACTTTTCCTTGTCCGGAGTTGCGATTGCCAAAACGAGAATTCCGAAAACAATCACGAAAAAGACCGCAGAGGTTACCGCGCAAACAGCGGTTATCCGCTTTTTTTTGCGGATTGCATTTTCGTTTTTTCCAGTGTTGTTAGTCATTGCAAAAACCTCTTAAAATCTGAAATAAAGGAACGGGTTATATGTGCTGCTGACGATGAAAACAATGCAGAGGATGAAAACAACAATATATCCTGCCGCCTGAAAAGCAAGTCTGAGCGGAACGTTTTTGAGAGTCGGGAGCTTTTTGAAAAAGCCGAGCGCACTGAGACTCATTACGGCGAACGGGAAAATGTTGTTTCTGAGAATATATCCCGTGTCGGCGGAAACGAAGCCGTTCGCACCGAACATTGAGCGAAGGAATTCAACCGCCGCGGAAAGCGTTTCGCTTGAGAAGAAGACCCAACCGATGATTACGATAAGCATTGTTATCACTCTTCTCACCGGGCGGGGGATCTTTTCGATAACATCTTTAAAGACATATTTTTCCGCAATGAGAAGAATTCCGTAAAACGCACCCCACGCAACAAAGTTCCAGCTTGCGCCGTGCCAAAGTCCGGTCAGCGTCCAAACAACGGCAATGTTGAAAATTGTTCTTGCCGTTCCCTTTCTGTTTCCTCCGAGGGGAATATAAACATAATCTCTGAACCAGCTTGAAAGCGAAATATGCCAGCGGCTCCAGAAATCCTTGATCGAAACGGCGCAATAAGGGAAATTGAAGTTATGAACAAAGTCAAAACCGAACATTTTTCCGAGGCCGACCGCCATATCACTGTAACCGGAAAAGTCAAAGTAAATCTGAAGCGTATAGCAAAGAATCGCAAACCAGGCGTCAACCGCCTTGAGCGAGGAAACCCCGCCGGCGCAGATGTTCGTGTATACGGCTCCGATTGTGTTGGCAAAGATGACCTTTTTTCCGAGACCGCGGATGAAAAAGAGCGTTCCGGCCGAAAACTTTCTGACGTTGTGTTCACGGGAAGAAAGCGCTTTTTCAATGTCGTTATACTGAACGATGGGGCCGGCAATGAGCTGGGGAAACATTGAAATGTATGTTGCAAAATTCAGAATGCTTTTCTGCGCCCGGCAATCCTTTCGGTAAACGTCAATGACATAGGAAAGAACCTGGAAAGTATAAAACGAAATTCCGACCGGAAGAGAAAGCGGTTCATATTTTATGTTGAGCGAGAAAATCGAATTGATGTTTTCAACAACAAAGCCCGAATATTTGAAAAAGCCGAGAACGAGAAGGTTGAAAAGAATTGCAAAAACAAAAATTCTTTTCCGCGCTTTCGGATTGTTCCCGTTTTTTTCAATGTCAATTCCGGCATTGAAGTTATATACGATGCTCAAAAGCATGAGAACGATGTAAACCGGCTCGCCCCACGCATAAAAAACAAGGCTCGACAGGCAGAGCACGATATTCTTTTTTTTAAGCTCTTTTCGTTCGTCATTTCTGAAAAAGGGAATGAAATAAAAAGCAAAAACAATTGGAAGAAAAACGAACAAAAAGGTTGCGCTGCTGAAAACCATTGGGCAAACTCCTTTTTAACTTCTGCGATTTTTTAAAAAATTCGATCCGAAACTCAAAGCGCTTTTTTGAACGCTTTCACAACAGTTTGGGGCGAATCGGAAACAACGTAAAGAATGAACTTTCCTTTTTTGACGAGGACATAATTTTCCAAAAGGGCGCTCTGTTCGGGCGCATAGTTTTTGAAAAGAGCCTTTTTTGAATCAACCCGGCTTTGAATCGATTCGGCGATTTTTTGAACGTCGTCCTTGCTTTTCGCTTCAACCAAAAGAAGTTCCCGAACCTCCATGATTGAGTCCGAAGAAATATAAACAACGTTTTCAACGTCCTCTTCGCCGAAGGAAAACTCTTTTTTAAGCGTTTTATCATCGCGGACCTTAAGCTCGCCCATTTCAAACGACTCAATGACCGGGGTGAAAACTTCTTCTCCGGTTTTTGAAGAACCGCCGTTTTGAACGAGAAGAATCACGATGAAAACGGCAAGAAAAACAACGCAGAGAATTTGAGAAAACTTTTCTTTGCTCATGCGTATATCTCCATTTCTCTCATGATGAATTTGAGCCAGTAATCGTTATAGAACGAATAGGAAAGGTGAATTCCGTCCGCGCCGTAAAAATCATGGCCGACAAAAACGCTTGAAGAATCAAGATATTCAACGCCGAGTTCCTTGCTCATTTTAATGAGGCGGTTGTTATATCTCGAAACATATTTGAACCTGTTCGCCGTTGCGACGGAAGTATCAACCGGGAAAAGAAGGCTGACGACGATTCTTGTGTCCGGAAGGCTCTTTTTGAGCTTTTGAATGTCCTTTGTGTATTGACTGATGAAGCTGTCAACGTGATACTCCTGATCGCCGATCATGTTGAGTCCGTAATGAAGGATGAGAACCGGAGGACGGACGGAGATGATGTTCGGCATGACCGACTCAAGGTGAGAAAGGCTTGCGCTGACTTTTGCAAAAATATGACTGCTGTTGAGAACTCCGTAAGCTTCAAGACCTTCCATCAGCGAGTCGCCCGCAATATAAACGTTTGAAAAGACCTTTCTGTAAGAAAGTTTTCCGTTTTCAATGAGCTTAATCTGCTTTTAGACGAGTCCCTGAATCGCTTCAATCTGATTGAGTTCCTCCTGTTTTTTCTTCGCTTCGGCAATTGCCTTGTCAACCTTTTCAACGGAAACGCCGGCATATGAATCGAGGACCGAAACGCCCGCGGAGGTATCTTCATGAGCGGTATTCTTCTTTGAATTGATGATTAAAAAATTGGTCGTCGGATAAATTGCAATGACCGCAAGAACAATAATTACGGCAACAAGTTTTTTCAACGCGAATACCTCCTTAATTTTCTTTTATCTTTAAATTCATCATAGATTTTATACTTGAATCCGCCATAAATCAATAGCAAAAGTAGATAATTAATATTAATTTAACACGTTTTTATTGGGCAAAAAATCACCCCGAAAAAACTCAACAAAAACACCGAGGCGAAGGAGCAAAAAGAAGGAAATTTTGCACAACCGCGAAAGAAAAAAGCCGCTTGACAAAAGTCATGCGGACGGATATAATATAAGTATAAAGAAGGCGTTCGCATGATAAGCGGTTCGCCCTTAAACATGGTTTATAAAAAATAACCGCTGCTTTTGGTCGAGTCGGCGGTTATTTTTTATTATCTTCATCTTTGCGTTCTTCTTTTTTATTGACATGATTGTCAAATTCTCTTATGTAGCAGGTTGCCGCTACCAAAATAAGAAAAACCATAGCTAATGTTTCCATTGGCACGCCCTCCTTTCCGGAGGGTTGATTACAGAATAATAAATCCGTCCCTCCTTTGGGATTACCAAAAATGGGGCGAACCGCCTGCCGTTGTTGCAAAAACCTTCTTTATGATTATATTTTATCACAAACGGCAATTCCTGTCAACAAAAGCCGAACTTTTGCGTTTTTGCGAAAGTCCGGCTTTTATTTCAAGTTTAATTCTTATTTTACAACGGCGATGTCGTATGTATCCTTTGCAATCATGAGTTCTTCGTCGGTCGGAAGAACAAGAAGTTTGAGGGCCGAATCTTCGGTTGAAATTTCAATTTCTTCGCCTCTGACGTGGTTCGCTTCTTCGTCAACCTTCGTTCCGAGGAAAGCGAGTTTTTCGGCAACTCTTGTGCGGTAATGCGGGTTGTTTTCTCCGATTCCTCCGGTGAAAACAACTGCGTCGACGCCGCCCATTGCCGCGGCGAAACCGCCGATATATTTTGTGAGCTGATGGCAGAACATTGCTTCAACGAGCATTGCGCGCTTGTCTCCGTTCTTTGCTCTGGTTTCAATCGTTCTGTTGTCGCTCGTTGCTTCGTTGTTTTCGTCGTCGGAAGTGAGGCCGAGCATACCGGACTTCTTGTTGAGAAGAACGTCGATGTCTTTTCCGGAAAGGCCTTCCTTTTCCATGATGAACGGAATGATTGCCGGGTCGATTGAACCGGAACGGGTACCCATCATGATTCCTTCAAGCGGGGTGAGACCCATCGTTGTGTCAAAGCACTTTCCGCCCTTGATTGCGGAAATCGAAGAACCGTTGCCGAGGTGGCAGGTGACGATTCTGAGGGTCTTTTCGTCGTACTTTCCGGGATACTTCTTCTGAAGGAAGTCGGCGGTGCGAAGAGCGATATATCTGTGGCTCGTTCCGTGGAAACCGTAACGGCGGATTCCGTATTCTTTGTAATATTTATAGGGAAGGGCATACATATACGCTTCCTCGGGGATTGTCTGATGGAACGCAGTGTCAAAAACGGCAACCTGCGGAATTCCCTTCATGATTTTTTCGCAAACTTCGATTCCCATGAGGTTTGCCGGGTTGTGGAGAGGGCCGAGAGGGATACATTCTCTGATTGCGTCCTTAACCTTTTCGTCAACAAGAACGCTTCCGCTGAACTTTTCTCCGCCGTGAAGAACTCTGTGGCCGACGGCCGCAATTTCGTCCATTGATTTGAGAACGCCGAATTCTTCTCCGGTGAGGGTTTCGATGAGTTTGTTGATTGCGTCCGCATGAGTTGCGCCGGGTTCAAGCGCAAGCTTGTCAATAACCTTCACGAGCTTTCCGTCTTCGTTCGGAAGCTTGTGGGTGAAGGTCGGAAGCGGAGTTGTAAGCTGTTCAAAAATTCCGTTTGCAAGAACCTCTTCCTCCGGCATGAGGAAAACGGTATATTTGAGTGAGGAACTGCCTGCGTTGACGATCAATTCTTTTACGCTCATTTTTTTCTGTCTACCTTTCGTTTTGAAAATCTTTATCCGCCCTTTGGGGGTCGGAAGCCCGTCCGGCTCAAAAGAACCGTCGTCGGCAAACTTTTTTTAATTATATCATACCGTTTTCATTTTTTCCACATTTTTTTGCGATTTCTTTTTTCACGCAAAACAAAAACCCGATTTTTTCCGGTCAATTTTTGAAAAGTGTTACATTTTTTCCCATCCGGCCGTTTTTGACCGTATTTTTTTTGTGAATTTCAGGTTATTATAATAACATCAAAGAAAAGGAGGAAAAGAAAAAATGGATTTTGTCCGTTTTGCAAAGCGGTGTTACATCATAACTTCATCGCTTTTTGTTATTCTCGGTGCCGTGTTCCTTTTTTGGCCGCAGGTTTCGCTTTCGGTTCTCGTTCGGATCGTCGGCGTTGCGCTGATTTTTTCCGGAGTTTCAAAACTCATCGGATATTTTTCAAACGATCCTTACCGGATTGCGTTCCAATTTGATTTTGCAATGGGCGTTTTGACCTGCGCGTTCGGATTCGTTCTTTTGCTGTTTCCGGACGGCGTTGCAAAATACCTCACGGTTATGATCGGAATTTTCGTAATCATCGAATCGCTTTTCACAATTCAAAACGCAATTGAGGCCCGCCGCTTCGGACTCGGAAAGTGGTATCTTCTTCTCATTTGCGGCATTGCATCGCTTGCGCTCGGAATCTGCGCACTGATTAAGCCTCTTTCCGCAACGCTTTTCGTCACCAGAATCGGCGGAGCGGCGCTTTTGTTCGACGGAATTCAAAACATTATCGTTGCAATCTTAACGGTAAAAAAGGAAAGATGAAGGAGTGACCTTTTATGAATGAAGTTAAAAAACCGAAAAAACCGCTGATTTATTATTACTGCATCGTTCTTCTTGTGATTCTTCTTTTCAACGTCATTCTCGTTCCGACGCTTCGTGAACTTCAAATCAAAGAAGTTGACTACGGAACGTTCATGACTATGACCGAGAACGGGGAAATCGGAAAAGTTGAAGTTGAGGACAACCGAATCCTCTTTTCGTCGAAGGACGGAAAAACCGTCTATAAAACCGGTGTGATGGACGACCCCGGTCTCACCGAAAGGCTCCACAATTCCGGCGCTCAGTTCACAAAGGAAATCGTTGAACAGATGTCTCCGATTCTGAGTTTCCTTCTGACGTGGATCGTTCCGCTCGTAATTTTCTTTGCAATCGGTCAGCTCCTTTCAAAAAAGATGACCGAAAAAATGACCGGCGGAAACTCGTCAATGATGTTCAACCTCGGAAAAAGCAACGCAAAAGTTTATGTTAAATCTTCCGACGGAATCAAATTTTCCGACGTTGCCGGCGAGGACGAAGCGAAGGAAAACCTCACCGAAATCGTTGACTATCTTCATAATCCGCAGAAATACACCTCAATCGGCGCGTCGATGCCGAAAGGCGTTTTGCTCGTCGGCCCTCCGGGCACAGGTAAAACAATGCTTGCAAAAGCCGTTGCCGGCGAAGCGAACGTTCCGTTCTTTTCAATGTCCGGTTCGGAATTTGTCGAAATGTTCGTCGGAATGGGCGCGTCAAAAGTCCGTGACCTTTTCAGCCAGGCAAAGGAAAAAGCTCCCTGCATCGTTTTCATCGACGAAATCGACGCAATCGGCCAAAAGCGTGACGGAAGAATGGGCGGAAACGACGAGCGTGAACAAACGCTCAACCAGCTGCTCACCGAAATGGACGGCTTTTCCGGAAACACCGGCGTAATCATCCTCGCCGCAACGAACCGTCCGGAAACGCTCGACCCCGCCCTCACAAGACCGGGAAGATTCGACAGAAGAGTTCCCGTTGAACTTCCGGACCTCAAAGGCCGTGAAGCGATTCTCAGAGTCCACGCAAGAAAAATCAAACTTGCCCCGAACGTTGATTTTGAACAGATTGCAAGAATGGCCTCCGGCGCTTCGGGCGCACAGCTTGCAAACATCGTCAACGAAGCCGCTCTTCGTGCCGTCCGCGACGGAAGAAACGAAGCGACCCAGGCCGACCTTGAGGAAAGCATTGAGGTTGTCATTGCCGGCTACCAGAAAAAGAACGCAATTCTCACCGACGACGAAAAACGAATCGTTGCATACCACGAAATCGGCCACGCACTCGTTGCCGCAAAGCAGACGAACTCCGCCCCCGTTCAAAAAATCACGATTATTCCGAGAACGTCCGGCGCACTCGGCTACACAATGCAGGTTGAAGAGGGCGACCATTACCTCATGAACAAGCAAGAGATTGAAAACAAAATCGCAACCCTCACCGGCGGAAGAGCGGCGGAAGAAATTGCCTGCAACACAGTCACAACCGGCGCTTCAAACGACATTGAGCAGGCGACAAAACTCGCGCGCGCAATGATTACCCGTTACGGAATGAGCGGTGATTTTGACATGGTTGCGCTTGAAACGGTGACGAATCAGTACCTCGGCGGCGACACATCGCTTGCCTGCTCGGCGGAAACCCAAAGCAAAATCGACTCGCTCGTTGTTTCCCTCGTCAGAAAGCAACACGAAAAAGCCGTCCGAATCCTCACCGAAAACCGTGCAAAACTCGACGAACTCGCAATGTATCTTTATCAGAAAGAAACAATCACCGGAGACGAGTTCATGAAAATCCTCGGCGAAGAATAAAAAGCAAAAGAGCTACTGCCAAAAGCAGTAGCTCAATTTTCGTATTTCTCTTTTTAAAAGCATTCTCCGTAGCATGCCGTCGACCATAGCGGTCTTTTCAAATTCCATGAGATATTATAATGCTTTTGCCTTCTCAAATCAATATACCATATAAACAACAATTTTTTCGATTTTTGTTGATTATTGCTCTTGAAAAACCGAAAGACCGACAAGTTGCACAATCTTCGGTTTTCTGTTTTGTCGGAAATATTCAAAGTCGAAAAAGGAGAAAGACCCCTTCTTCTTTCTTGACAAATCTTTTTGCGTGTGATATAATCCGAAAATATAAGTGAGCAAAGGCGTTCATTCACAGAAGAGTAACCCTCTTTCGGAATGGACGCCTTTTCTTTTTTTCTTCAAAAAAGGACATTTCCGAAAGGACGATTAAAATGAAATTGGAAGGCGAAATCAGAATTCCGTCCGGCTGTGCAATCGCCGCAGTCATTTCAAGAGACGGAAAGAAAATGACGGGAAAAACCGCAATCGACGGAATCAGCGTGATGCACGACCGCTCAAACGGTCTCGGCGGCGGCTTTGCCGGTTACGGAATTTATCCCGAATACAAAGACTTTTATGCGTTCCACCTTTTTTATACCGACAACGACGCAAGAGTGGAATGCGAAAAATATCTCAAAGACAGCTTTGAGATTGTGAAATCGGAAAACATCCCGATTCGGAAAATCCCGGAAATTACGGACGTTCCCCTCATTTGGCGATACTTCGTGGCTCCGCTTTCTTCCGTTCTTTCAAGGCTTCAGCTTGACGAAAAAGAATATGTTGCAAGGACGGTTATGCACATCAACACCCGCCTTCGCGGTTGCTACGTTTTTTCAAACGGAAAAAACATGGGTGTTTTCAAAGCGGTCGGTTTTCCGGAGGACGTCGGAAGATTTTACCGCCTTGAAGAATACGAAGCATATTGCTGGACGGCGCACGGAAGATATCCGACGAACACTCCCGGCTGGTGGGGCGGAGCGCATCCGTTTGCTCTTCTTGATTACTCCGTTGTTCACAACGGCGAAATTTCTTCCTACGACGCAAACCGCCGTTTCATCGAAATGTTCGGCTATAAATGTACCCTTCAGACGGACACGGAGGTCATCACATACATTGCCGATTATCTCCTTCGCCGCCAGGGACTGACTCTTGAGGAAACCGCTTCGGTCATTGCCGCTCCGTTTTGGAGCACGATTGAAGAAAAGGACGAAGAAACGGCGAAAAAACTTTCCTATCTCCGAACGGTCTTTTCCTCGCTTCTCATCACCGGTCCGTTTTCGATTATTCTCGGCTTTGAGGGCGGATTGATGGCCCTCAACGACAGACTCAAACTCCGCTCGATGGTTGTCGGAGAAAAGGACGACAAAGTTTTCGTTGCGAGCGAAGAAGCGGCCCTTCGGGCAATGGAACCGAACGTTCAAAACATTTATGCTCCGATGGGCGGCGAACCTGTAATCGTCAAAGTCAAGGAGGGTATGTATTAATGGGTGTTTCATATATTTTTCCGGAATTTGAGGTAATGCGTAATTACGACCGTTGCATTGCCTGCCGTGTTTGCGAACGACAATGCGCGAACGAAGTTCATTTTTTCGACAAAGACAGCGGCATCATGAGAGCGGACGAAGAAAAATGCGTTGACTGCCAGCGTTGCGTTTCGCTTTGTCCGACCCATGCGCTCAAAATCGTAAAAAACAACTGTGCCTTCCGTGAAAACGCAAACTGGAAGGAAGACACGATTAAAGAAATCTATAAACAGGCAACGGGAGGCGGAGTTCTTCTTTCTTCAATGGGCAATCCGAAGAACCTTCCCGTCTATTGGGACAGGATTCTCATCAACGCTTCTCAGGTTACGAATCCGCCGATTGACCCGCTTCGCGAGCCGATGGAAACAAAAGTTTTCCTCGGAAAGAAGCCCGAAAAAATCGAGCGTGACGAAAACGGAAACCTCAAAACCGACCTTCCGCCCCAACTTGAACTTTCAATGCCGGTAATGTTCTCGGCAATGAGCTACGGCTCAATCAGTTACAACGCCCACGAAAGCCTTGCAAGGGCGGCAAAAAAGCTCGGAATCCTTTATAACACCGGCGAAGGCGGACTCCACGAAGATTTTTACTGCTACGGCGAAAACACCGTTGTTCAGGTTGCCTCCGGACGTTTCGGAGTTCACGAGGAGTACCTCAACACAGGCGCGGCGATTGAAATCAAAATGGGCCAGGGCGCAAAACCCGGAATCGGCGGCCATCTTCCCGGCGCAAAAATCGTCGGCGACGTTTCAAGAACCCGAATGATTCCGGAAGGTTCGGACGCAATTTCGCCCGCACCGCACCATGACATTTACTCAATCGAAGACCTTCGTCAGCTCGTTTACTCGCTCAAAGAAGCGACGAATTACAAAAAGCCGGTAATCGTCAAGGTTGCGGCCGTTCACAACATTGCGGCGATTGCAAGCGGAATTGCCCGCAGCGGAGCGGACATCATTGCGATTGACGGTTTCAGAGGCGGAACGGGAGCCGCTCCCACAAGAATCCGAGACAACGTCGGAATTTCGATTGAGCTTGCCCTTGCGGCGGTTGACAAACGGCTTCGCGACGAGGGAATCAGAAACAACGTTTCGCTCGTTGTCGGCGGAAGCATCCGCTCCTCGGCGGACGTTGTCAAAGCAATCGCTCTCGGTGCGGACGCATGTTACGTTGCAACAGCGGCACTTCTTGCGCTCGGTTGCCACCTTTGCCGGACGTGTCAAAGCGGAAAATGCAACTGGGGAATCGCAACCCAGCGCCCGGAGCTTGTGAAGCGTCTCAATCCGGAAATCGGCGAAGAAAGACTTGTCAACCTCATGACCGCATGGAAGCACGAAATCAAGGAGCTTCTCGGCGGAATGGGAATCAACTCGATTGAAGCGCTGCGCGGAAACCGACTTATGCTGCGCGGCGTCAGTATGACAGAAAAGGAGCTTGAGATTCTCGGTATCTCACACGCAGGAGAATGAAAAGAGTTTTTGTTAAAGAAGAATGGTGCCTCGGCTGTCACCTTTGCGAATACAACTGCGCTTTTGCGAATTCCGGCCTTGACCGGATGGAAAAGCTCAAAGAAAAAAGAATTTTTCCCCGAATCCGAATCGAGGGCGAAAAGGACGTCACTTATGCCGTTTCCTGCCGCCACTGCAAGGATCCGCTTTGCGTAAAAAGCTGCATTTCCGGCGCACTCCATTTTGAAAACGGGGCGGTCTGCATCGACCGCGAAAAATGCGTCGGTTGTTTGACGTGCGTTCTCGTTTGTCCGTTCGGTGCGGTTATGCAGGGCGAAAACGGTGCGGTTCAAAAGTGCGAACTTTGCCTCAAAAATTCATGTGGGGAACCGGCCTGCGTTTCCGGTTGTCCGAACAAAGCAATCGTTTTTGAAGAGAGGTGACGGAGAATGAAAAAATATTTAATCATCGGAAACTCAACCGCGGCCGTCGGCTGCATTGAGGGAATCAGAAAAAACGACAAAGAGGGAAAAATCACCGTCGTTTCAAAAGAGAACCGCCACACCTACTGCCGTCCGCTCATCTCGTATTATCTCGAGGGAAAAACCGACCTTGAAAGAATAAAATACCGCCCGGATTCATTCTGCGAAGAAAACGGCGTTAAGGTTCTTTATTCACGCTCCGCAGAGAAAATCGACAGCGAAAAAAGAACCGTAACCCTTGACGACGAAACGGTTCTTTCATACGACGAACTTTGCGTTGCAACCGGTTCTTCGCCCTTCGTCCCGCCGACGGAAGGCTTTGAGAGCGTTGAAAAAAAGGTTTGCTTCACAACGCTTGACGACGCACTTACTCTTGAAAAAATCACGGACAAAGAAAGCCGCGTTCTCATTGTCGGCGCCGGACTCATCGGCCTCAAATGCGCCGAAGGTCTTTTTGAAAGGGTTCAAAAAATCACGGTCTGCGACCTTGCCGACCGTGTTCTTTCAACGATTCTTGACAAAGAAAGCTCCGACATGGTTCAAAGAAAGCTGACTTCGGTCGGAATTGACCTTCTTCTTTCGGACTGCGTTGAAAAATTTGAGGGGAACAAAGCCTTCATGAAAAGCGGAAAAGAAGTGGAATTTGACGTTCTCGTCACAGCAGTCGGCGTCCGCCCGAACACAAAGCTCCTTTCCGAAATCGGCGGAAAGTGCGGACGGGGAATCACCGTTGACGAAAGCATGAAAACGTCGGTCGAAAACATTTACGCCGCAGGCGACTGCACCGAAAGCACAGACATTTCCGACGGAAAGACAAAAATCATGGCTCTTCTTCCGAACGCATATATGCAAGGCTTTTGCGCCGGAGAAAACATGGCCGGAAAGCCTTCGGTTTTCGACAACGCAATTCCGATGAACTCAATCGGATTTTTCGGAATTCATATCATGACCGCCGGAAGCAGACCGACGAAAGAAGAGGGCGGAGAAGTTTTTGAAGAAACAACCGAAGATACTCTCAAAAAGCTTTTCGTCAAAGACAACCGTCTCGTCGGTTTCATCCTCATCGGAAGAACCGAAGCCGCCGGAATTTATACCGACATGATCAGAAGCAAAACGGACATAAGGGACATCGACTTTGAATATCTTAAAAAGCAGGCCGCCCTTTTTGCCTTCGGAAAAGAGAAAAGAAAAGAAATGTTGGGAGGAGTAAGCAGATGATGATTATCAACGCGCAAAACGTTCTTTTTTCGGAACTGAACAAGAAAATCAGAGAAGCGGACGCAGACTGCGTTCTTGAAAACTGTCTCGGTCAGCGGTTCATCGGTTCGGGAATGAGCGGAAAGAAAATCACAATCAACGGCGTTCCGGGCAACGCACTCGGCGCATATCTCGGCTCCGGAACGATCACGGTCAACGGAAACGCCCAAGACGCAGTCGGCGACACGATGAACAACGGAGAAATCATCATCCACGGAAACATCGGCGACGCCGCCGGTTACGCAATGCGCGGCGGAGAAATTTTCGTCAAAGGGAGCGCAGGCTACAGAGCCGGAATCCACATGAAGGAATACAAAGAAAAAAAGCCGGTAATCGTCATCGGTGAGAGAGCGGGAAGCTTTCTCGGCGAATACCAGGCAGGGGGACTCATCATCGTTCTCGGCCTTCAAAAGGACGGAAAACCGACCGTCGGAAACTTTCCCTGCACGGGAATGCACGGCGGAAAAATGGTCATAAGAGGAAACACGGATTCGATACGCTTCCCGGCGCAGGTTTCGGCGAAGGCGGCCGAAGAAAGCGACATGGCCGAAATCATGCCGTACATTGAAAAATTCTGCGCCCTTTTCGGTTTTGAAAAAGAGGAGATTCTTTCCTCCCCGTTCACGGTAATCACTCCGGACAGCAAAAACCCGTATAAACAAATGTACGTTGCGAACTGATTCATCATTAAAAAAGCACCTCACGGAAAACAGAGTGTTCGTTTTCCGTGAGGCGCTTTTTTATACCTTACACTTTTTCCACTTTTATGAGATTTGTGTTTCCTGAAATTCCGTTCGTGAGACCGCCGGTGATTACGATGAGGTCATCCTTTTGAAGGCCGAACTTCTCTTTTGCAACGTTCGTTGCGGTGTAAAAAAGAACGTCAACCGACTGATAAACCTCGCAAAGCGCCGGGGTGACGCCCCATGAAAGCGCAAGGCGATGATAAGTCTTTTCGTTGACCGTGAGACCGATGATGTCAACCGGAGAACGGAAACGGGAAATCATTCTTGCCGTTGCGCCGGAAAGCGAGCAGGCAACGATTGCCTTTGCGCCGATGTCAATGCTCATTCCGCAGGTTGCGTGGGAAATTGCGTCGAGCGTGTTTTTGATTTTGAACGGTGTTGAAGAAAAGAGCTTTTTGTAATTGATTCCCTTTTCGGTTTCTTCCGCAATTTTTGCCATTGTCTGAACGGCAAGAACGGGATATTTTCCGGCGGCGGTTTCACCTGAGAGCATAACCGCGCTCGTTCCGTCATAAACCGCATTTGCAACGTCGGAAATTTCGGCTCTCGTCGGGCGGGGATTATGAATCATTGATTCAAGCATCTCCGTTGCGGTGATTACGCGCTTTCCGAGAAGGCGGCAGGTTGTGATCAGCTTTTTCTGAATTGCGGGAACCTGTTCAAACGGAATTTCAACGCCCATGTCGCCGCGGCCGATCATGATTCCGTCGCATTCCTCGGCAATGTCTTCAATGTTGTCAACACCGGAACGGTTTTCGATTTTTGCGATGAGGCTGATGTCGTCATAGCCGTTTTCATGAAGAAAATCTTTGACGGCAACAAGGTCGCTCTTTTTTGAAACGAAGGAGCAGGCAATGAAGTCAATTCCGTTCTTCATTCCGAAAAGAAGGTCCTGCTTGTCCTGTTCGCTGAGGTAATCGTGGTTCATGACCTTGTTCGGGAAGCTCATGCTCTTTCTGTCGGAAATTTCGCCGCCCGCGATTATGCGCGTAACGATTGCGTTTTTTTCGATTTTTGTCACTTCAAAAATCAAAAGGCCGTTGTTGACAAGAATTTTCTCTCCGACGGAAAGTTCCTTCGGAAGGTCTTTGTAAGAAACGGAAACCTGGGTTTCGTCGCCTTCAACGTCGTCCGTTCTGAACGTAAAAGTTTCGCCGTCTTTGATTACGGCTTTTTTATCTTTGAAAGTTTTGATTCTGTATTCCGGACCCTTTGTGTCGAGCATTATTGCAACGGGCATTTTAAGCTTTTCGCGAACCTTTTTGACGAGCTCAATGTTCTTGAGATGTTCGTCATAGGTACCGTGGGAAAAATTGAGTCTTGCAACGCTCATTCCGGCAAGGCACATTTCGGTGATTGTTTTTTCATCCCGGCAAGCAGGTCCGATTGTACAGATAATTTTTGTCTTTCTCAAAAGTACTCACCTCTTCTGTATCCGCCGACCGGAATTTTTCTCCTCGGTCGGTAATTACATATTATAATACAATATTTTTGACGCAAAATCCATATATTATGAAAAAATTCGATAGCCATAAGAGCCGAAAATTATTCCACATCAAGAATTTTTATTGACACGGATTGACAAAATTTCAATCTTTTGCGGCCGTGAGGAACCGAACACCGAATTTTTCACCGAAATGAGCGCTTTTTTGAGCCGAAAAACGTCTTATTAATAATGATATACTCCGCACTTGCAGATTTTTCCCTTTCCGATCATCTTCCGAAAAACAAGAATGACTTTGAAAAGGAAGTGAACAATGCCTTCTTTATGGCAGGGGCAGGAGCAGTTTTTCACGGAATCGGTAATCTCGCCGCAGACGTCGCATTTTCCGTCGCGGTTTTCGTCGGTATGACCCGTTGCGGCAATGACTTCGCTTGATTTTACGTCTCCGCAAACGGAACATTTGATTTCTTTCAAGCCGTCAGCCGTGCAGGTCGGTTCCGTGATTACGGTTTCGTACTTATGTTCGTCCTTTACGATTTTGAAAACCGAATCGTTTTTTTCCGAAGAAGCCGAAACGTTCAAAATTCCCGTTGTTTCACCGTCGGCTTTTTCAAAGCCGTAGTCATTGTCAAGATATTCAAAATCCGCACCGTCAACCAACGGTGTGATTGTTACGAGCGAAACTTCTTCCGGAATTTCAAAAACAACAAAATCGGTTTCCTCAACCTCGGAATCAATGAGATATTCGGCCGCTCCGCTCACTTCAATCGTTCCTTTTTCCGCAACGACGGTATGGCTGATATAATTTTCAACACTCGCTTCATTTGAAGAATTGAGAATATTTCCGACCGTTTCAAAGTACTTTGTGACGCTCCTCAAAGTAATGCAACCGATTGCGTCAATTCCGAAACTTGACTTCGGCGCCTGATAAACGCTTCCGTTCGGGTTTTGATAAAAGTATGTTTCCACATCCGGGAAGTTGTTGTCATAGGCATAAATCCGTTCCTGACCGCCGACAACGGCGTAGCGCAAAAAGTTCATCGAATGGCCGCCCTTGCCGTCAATTCTGACCGAGAGCTGAAGATTGCCTTTGTTGTCGTATTTATGGCTTTTAACGTAATTTATCACGCTTTTCCAATCCGAGGAAATGTTGCTTTTTCCGCGTTTGTAAGCCGAACCGCCGGCAACGATTGCGGCCGCCGCCTTTGAGCCTTGAAGCTTTTGATAACGGCATATCGGCTCGGTCACGGTTTTCGTTTTTTTGAGCTTATAAATGTTTCCGTTTTTGCTTCCGATTTTTGAAGCGTCAAGCTTTTTGAGAAAATATCCCGAACTCGTCATTGACATACCAAAACAATGACCGGTGCTTGAATCGGCGTCAACAAAATTTTTAAAGCTGTAAGTTTCTTCACCGAGATTATAAACATTTGCGGCGTTATCCGCTGTGCTTTGCGGCGAGAGATTTTCAAAAAGCGCCGTCTCGGCCGAAGAGTCGTTTTGAGCACCGTCCCGAAAAGAATACTCCGCCGAAGAGTCGGCCGCAAGAGAAAGGGAAAAGCCCGAAATCGGCGCGCCCGTGAGCAAAAGCACGGCAACAAGCAAAAACGAAAACAATTTTTTCGATCCGTTTTTGAGATTCATGATTTTTCCTCCTTCAAAAAAGATTCATAATATGAGTTTATCACACGGAGCAAAAAAAGTAAAGACGAAAAAAGCGTTTCTTAAAAAGAACCGGCCGCAAAACGAAGAGAAGTCTCCGTTTTGCGGCCTTGCGCCGGTTATCGGTTTTTTCTTTCATTAATCAATAATGCCAAGCTCCGCACTTGCAAATTTTGTTTTTCTTGAACATCTTCTGGAAAATCAAACCGATCTTGAAGAAGAAGTTTACTATGCCCTTTTTGTGGCAGGCGCAGGAGCAAGCTTCGGAAGGATTATGCGTTCCGAGGGTTTCACCGCAACGGTCGCATTTTCCGTCGTTGTTTGTGTCGTTGTGACCAAGAGCGGGAATTTCTTCTGCTTCAACTTTATAATCACAGCGTGTGCAATATTTGCCTTCGGTTGTTCCGCTTTCGGTACAGGTTGGAGCTTTTGCTTCAACTTCAATGACAAAATCGTGACCGAGAGCTTTGACTTCTTCCTGCTTAACGGTAACTTCACCGCAAACAGAACATTTCACGCCCTCGGTCAAGCCGTTTTCCTTGCATGTTGCTTCTTTACCTTTTACGATTGTCTTTGTGTGTCCCGTTGCCGAAATCTCACGGATAAAATAGCTCAAGCCGCAGTTTTGACAGGTACTTTTTTCATAGCCGATTGAAACACAGGTCGGTTCAACGACGATCGACCGAAAATTATGACCGACAGCCGGGATTTTTTCGGTATAGCTTCTTCCGCAGGAGCAGGTGAAAGTTTTGAGACCGTCTTCGGTGCAAGTTGCTTCCTTAACCGTTTCGGTGTAGGAATGTTCATGCGAAAGGTCGGCGTTATAATGCATATTGGCACGAAGAATCATGTCGTTCGACTGGTCAATTGAAATTGCTTTCCATTCTTCCTCACTGCCTTCAAAGAAGATATCCGGAATGGATTTGATACCCTTGAATGCATCTTTTTCGATTGACTTGAGACTCTTTTTGATTTTTATCGTTGTGAGGTTGGGGCAGTCTTGGAAAGTGCTTCCGTAAATTGTTTCAATACCGCTACCGATTGTTACGCTTGTCAATCCGGTGCATTTGTAGAATGCAGAATTGCCTATGCTCATTACACTGTCCGGAATGGTTATGCTTTTCAAGTTGTTGCAACGGGAGAATGCAGAATTGCCTATGCTTGTAACGCTGTCCGGA
>JAUNFH010000026.1:289-19064 GCA_030525185.1 Clostridia bacterium | reverse complement strand
AGATGTAAAACGGCGTAAAAATGTTGTAATCACGGTTAAGTTTTGTGTAATCGTACTTTGCGTCCTGTGTGATGCAGGCGCTGTATGAGAAATAATAGGCCGACTTGACCGTTTTAATTTTCTTGTTGAGCTTTTCCGCACCCTGAACGGTGAGGTCATAGCCGCAGTGGTCGTTTGAAAGAGCAAGCTTCAGGCAGGCGCCGGGATTGAACTTTGCTTTTTCGCCCGTTGCCGGGTCTTTGCCGATTCCCCATTGGTCAAGCATGAGGTCGTTCTTTGATTTACCCGTGACGCACTGCGCATGGAGAAGGGCAATCATAAGGAAGGCCGGAAGTTTCAAATCCGAAACATAGTTTGAAACCGTTGAGCCGTTGTGCGGCGAAGAGAGGGTTACGACGGTGCGGATACCCTTTTCGTGGCCGCCCTTGAAAAGCTCGGAGCAATTGTCCTTTGCGGCGTTCATCTCGGTTTCGTCGCCGTACGCAAGAAGCGACGCCAAAAGTCGAATTGTTTCTCCGCCGAAAGAATGGCCGACAAAGTTCAGCGGGCTTTCAAGATCCCACGGTTTTCCCATTGTCGGATTTTTTGAGTAATCTCTTCCGAATCTTGCATGGCCGAACTCTTTCGAGTGTGCCTCGCCGTAGTCAACAACCGTTCCGGCAAGCTGGGCATACAGCTCGCAAGCTCTGTCCCATGCACTGCTGTAGCCGCCGACTGCGGGATTATAAACGGTGTATCCTTGAGAGCGAAGGAAGGTGATAACGTTGTTTTCGGGCTGAGTGCCCCAATAAGGTCTTGCGCTTTCCTGCGGCGAATCTTCGCCCCAGCCGCACATTCCGTGGACATAAATGAACGGATAATCAGACTTTGTTTTGCTCTTAGCAAAGGCGGGAATTGCGCTCATAAGAAGCAAAACGGCGCAAAGGAGAAGGCTCATAAAAGATTTAAAAGACTTTTTCTTGATCACTGTTTTTTCCTCCTGAAAGTGATGCTTATTAATAATATGTTAACATTTAATCATGTTTTCCAAATTTTTGCAATATACGTGGATTATTTTTAATCAATTTTAAATCTTTTGACTTTAGTATTGTTATAAAACGCATCGGAAATATCCGACAAAATTCGCTTTTTGAAAGCATATTGAAAAAAGGAAGAGGAAGAAAACAAAAAATGGAACAAATTAACCATATTTCACTTCGCTTAAAAGGGTTTAATCGTCAGTATTAAGAGTTGACTATTTTTTGCCGCTGTATTATAATAGATTGCAAAAAGCTTTTTGGACGAAAAATCCGAAAAGGGCGAAATATGAATGTTTACGGAGGTAAATAATTATGGTTAGAGCAATTGTCGGTGCAAACTGGGGCGACGAAGGAAAAGGAAAGGTTACCGATATGTTTGCGGCGAAGTCGGACATGGTAATCCGTTTTCAGGGCGGAGCCAATGCCGGACATACGATCATCAACGATTATGGAAAATTTGCGCTTCATCAGCTTCCGAGCGGAGTTTGCTTTCCGCATATCACAAATGTAATTGCAAACGGAGTTGCGCTTGACATTCCGAGGCTTATGGATGAAATTCGCCACGTCCTTGACGGCGGAGTTCCGGAAATCAACCTCAAAGTCAGCGAAAGATGCCAAATCATGATGCCGTATCACGTTTTGCTTGACACCTACGAAGAGGAAAGACTTGCCGAAAAGGCATTCGGTTCGACAAAGAGCGGAATTGCCCCGTTCTTCTCGGACAAATATGCAAAAATCGGCTTCCAGATCTGCGAACTTTTTGACGAGGAGCATCTCAAAGAAAAGCTCACTCAGATTCTTTCCGTGAAAAACCTCATTATCAAAAATATTTATCACAAGCCGGAGCTTTCCGTTGACGAAGTTCTCAAAAAACTTGAAGAATACCGTGAAATGATCGCTCCTTATGTTTGCGACACGGGCAAGCTCATCAGAGAAGCCGTTAAGGACGGAAAGAAAATTCTTCTTGAAGGCCAGCTCGGTTCACTCAAAGATCCCGACTTCGGAATTTATCCGATGGTTACTTCGTCTTCGACTCTTGCCGGTTACGGTGCGGTCGGCGCGGGAATTCCGCCGTATGAAATCAAGAACATCACCGTAATCACAAAGGCATACTCAAGCGCAGTCGGCGCAGGCGAATTCGTCAGCGAAATTTTCGGCGACGAAGCTCAGGAAATGCGCGTTCACGGCGGCGACGCGGGTGAATTCGGCGCAACCACCGGAAGACCGAGAAGAATGGGTTGGTTCGACTGCGTTGCAACGCGTTACGGCTGTGCCGTTCAGGGCGCAACCGAGGTTGTTCTCACCGCTCTCGACTGCCTTTCCTATCTTGACAAAATCAGCCTTTGCGTAGGCTATGAAATCGACGGAAAAGTTACAAAGGACTTCCCCGTCACTCCCCTTCTCAAGCGCGCAAAACCCGTTCTCGTCACTCTTGACGGTTGGAAATGCGACATCAGAGGAATCCGTGAGTTTTCAAAGCTTCCGAAGGAAGCCCAGCAGTATGTCAACTTCATCGAAGAAGAAATCGGCGTAAAAATTTCATACGTTTCAAACGGTCCGAAGAGAGAAGAAATCATCAAAAGATAACCTACGGAGGTCAGCTTAATGGCAAACGAAAAAATTCTTGTTCTTGACTTCGGCGGTCAGTACAATCAGCTCATCGCACGAAGAGTCAGAGACGAAAAGGTATATGCGGAAATTCTTCCGTATACCGCTCCGCTTGAAAAAATCAAAGAAGGCGGCTACAAAGGAATCATTTTTACCGGCGGACCTAACAGCGTTTACGATCCGAAGTCACCGCATTACACGGAGGAAATTCTGAAAATCGGCGTTCCCGTTCTCGGAATCTGCTACGGTTGCCAGCTCATCGCATACATGGAAAAGGGCGAAGTTGCAACAGCACCGGTCAGCGAATACGGAAAAATCGAGCTCACCGCAAAAACGGACAACGCTCTTTTCAAAGGTATCAACGAAAAGAGCACCGTTTGGATGAGCCACACCGATTATATTTCAAAAGCTCCGTCCGGATACGAAGTCATCGGAAAGACGAACGACTGTCCCTGCGCCGCAATGCAGAACACCGAAAAGAACATCTATGCGGTTCAGTTCCATCCGGAAGTTACCCACTGCGAATTCGGCCAACAGATTCTTCACAACTTCCTTTACGAAGTTTGCGGTTGCAAGGGCGATTGGGTAATGGACAGCTTCATTGACACAACCGTTCAGGAACTTCGCCGTCAGATCGGCGACAAGAAGGTCATTCTCGGCCTTTCCGGCGGTGTTGACTCCGCCGTTACCGCCGCACTCGTTTCAAAGGCGGTCGGAAAACAACTCACCTGCGTTTTTGTTGACCACGGTCTCATGAGACTCAACGAAGGCGACGAAGTTGAAAGCACTTTCGTGAAACTCTTTGACATGAACTTTGTCAGAGTTAACTGCGGCGACGTTTTCCTTGAAAAACTCAAAGATGTCACCGATCCCGAAGAGAAAAGAAAGATTATCGGAACGGAATTTTACAAAGTATTCTGGGACGAAATCAAGAAAAATGCCGACGAAGGTTTCTTTGCTCAGGGAACGATTTATCCGGACTGCATCGAATCCGGAAAGGGCGACGCGGACACGATCAAGACCCATCACAACAAAGTAAAAATGCCGGATGACATCAAATTTGAAGGCATTATCGAACCGCTCAAGAGCCTTTTCAAAGACGAGGTTCGCCGCGTCGGAGAAAAGCTCGGAATTCCGAAGGAACTCGTTTGGCGTCAGCCGTTCCCCGGCCCCGGTCTCGGAATCCGAATCATCGGAGCAATCACCAAGGAGAAGATTGAAATTCTTCAGCAGGCAGACGCAATTTTCCGTGAGGAAATGGAAAAAGGCGGCTATTCGGACAAGCTTTCACAGTACTTTGCGGTCATTACAGACGTTCGCAGCGTCGGCGTTATGGGCGACCACAGAACCTACGAAAGACTTCTTGTTCTCCGCGCCGTAACAACTGACAACTTCATGACTGCCGACTGGGCGCACATTCCGTATGAACTCCTCGCAAAAGCTTCAAACCGCATTACAAACGAGGTCAAAGGAATCAACCGTGTGGCTTATGACATTACGAGCAAGCCCCCGGCGACTGTGGAGTGGGAATAATACCCCATGTTCTCATGCAAACCTCTTTTTAACCTAAGTTACAAAATTTAATATCGCGAACGACCTTGAGAAAAGCGCTTTCTTGAGGTCGCTTTTCTTTGTTAAAAACGTCGAGAGGTCTTGTAACACAACGGTTTACGCGTTACAAAGTAAAAACCTTGAGAAGTTGTTTTTCCTAAAAATTCTTTGCATTGTCAATTTTTGACAATCAGATCATTAATGAAGTCGTCATCGAAATTGCATATGGTGATTTTATATGCTATAATATAAAAGAAAACAAAAATTAACGGAAAAACAGAGAGGAAAGATGCATATGCCCAAAACAGAGGAAGTTGAACTTACCAATATGTGCATGATCTGTGACGGGAAAGGAAACGTACTGGTACAGGATAAAGTTGGGAATTCTGCGTGGCATGGTTGGAATTTTCCCGGCGGTCACGTGGAAAAAGGAGAATACATCACACCATCGGTTATTCGTGAAGTTCGGGAGGAAACGGGGCTTACAATTGAAGCTCCCAGACTATGCGGAATCAAAGAATTTCACAAAGAAAAGGACGGAAAACGGTTCATTGTCTTTTTGTATACGGCCGGTCAATTTTCCGGGGAACTGAAATCCTCCGAGGAAGGGACTGTCTTCTGGTATCCGCTTGCAAAATTGCAGCAATCAGGAAAACTGGCGGATGGATTTGAAGAAATGCTGCCGGTTTTTACTACTCCCGAAATCAGTGAAATTTTCTATATCACCAATGACGATTTGTGTGATACGGTGTTATGCTGAATAATTATATATGATTGATTATGAAACAAGAAATCAGATTAAAACACAAGTTTGAATCGGTATTACCCCGGAATATTTACTCACCGCTAAGAACCCGTAAAATAATGGCTGTCGCTCTTTGTAGCGACAAACCGACAATATTCTAAAAGTTAAGAGCCGACTGATTCTTAAAAAATCATTCGGCTCTTTTTTTCGGGAGTTTCAATATCAAAAGTTCGGACAAAAAAGTTAAAAGCATTTTTCTCGGTTCGACCGCACGTTAATCCGTGTCCATCTTAACAATTAATCAATTATAAATATTTGGATTTTCTTTACGAATCCGTTTCCGGTCAGCTTCCGCGCCATAAAACAAGCCGAACCGCGGCTTCAACATCAGGTATTTTTCATTATTACCGAACCGACGCAGTTTCCGACGTGTTCGCAAGCATCGGCGCACGCTTCCAGACATTCGTAAATCTTTCGCCATGACATCAGTTCAAGAACGTCCCCACCCTCTTTCGTCAGATTTCTCATCGACTCAAGGAAAAGACGGTCGCACTCTTCTTCGGCGGAGTTGATTTCAATAATCAGCTCTCGGATTTTTTTCGACTTTTTGAAGGCTTTGAATTCGTCCATCATTTTTGAAACAAGGTCACACACATCAACAAGCTTTTCCGCAAAAAGAATTGCATCGGGTCTTATTGTTTTAATGTCATAGACATAAAATTTTTGAAGGACTTCTTCAAGCTTGTCCGCAACGTCATCGAGCCTTACGCTGAGAAGGTCAAGGTCTTCACGGTCAACCGGAGTTACAAAAGCTTTGATGAGTGCCTCGTTCATAGCGTGGTGCTTTTTGTCCGCACTGTGTTCGAGTTCATGCATTTTCAAAAGCATTTTTTCAATTTTCGTCTCTTCAAAATCTTTGAGACATTCGGTGAGATACTCGGCCGCGGATTTCAGAATCAGCGAGGTTTCGTAAAAGTTTTCAAAATAAAATTTATCGCCTTTTGCCATTTTTTATTCCTCCGTTACGCAAAAATTGCAACAAAAAGTTTTGTCATCAAAAAGCCGACAAGGCCGCAGCCGGGAAAGGTCAAAATCCACGTCAGCACCATCTCTTTGACAACGCCGAAATTGATTGCGGAAACCCGTCTGACGGCCCCGACGCCCATGATTGACGTTGTTTTTGAATGGGTTGTCGAAACGGGAAGGCTGAAAACGGAACAAACGAGAAGCGCAAGAGCCGCAGCGATATCGGCCGAAAAGCCCTGGTATTTTTCAAGCTTCACCATATCCATTCCGACGGACTTGATAATCTTTTTTCCGCCCATTGCCGTTCCGAGCGCCATCACAACCGAACAGAGAACCATGAGCCAAATCGGTATTGTGATATTCTGCGGAACCGCCTGTCCCTGCGACATATATACGCAAAGAAGAATTACCGCCATAAACTTTTGACCGTCCTGAGCGCCGTGCATGAACGCCATTGCACCGGCACCCACAATTTGAGCGCCTTTGAAAAACGGTTCCGTTTTCGGCCGGTCGGCATTGTAAAAAATGAGAGTTACCGCCTTGCAGACAAGCCAGCCGAGGCCAAAGCCGAGAACCACGGAAATTACGATTCCGTAAAGGACCTTCACCCACTCTTCTCCGTTCACGGCGGAAGCGCTTCCGTGAAGGGCAATTGCGCTTCCGGTAAGTCCGGCAATGAGCGCATGGCTTTCGCTCGTCGGTATTCCGAACACCCATGCGAGGACGGCCCAAAGAACGATTGCAAAAAGAGCCGCGCTGAGCGAGATTATCGCAAGACGGGGATCATCGCCGAAATCAACCATTTTCGTTATCGTTTCGGCAACGGTCGAGTTAATGAGCGTCATGACGAAAACACCGAAAAAGTTGAGAACGGCCGCCATGAGTATCGCAGAACGGGCAGACATGCAACGGGTCACAACGCAGGTTGCGATTGCATTCGGCGCATCCGTCCAACCGTTGACGAGAATTACGCCGAGAGTCAGCACAACCGCAATGAACAAAAGCGGGTTTGCGGTCATTTGCGACCAAAAAGTTATAATCGATTCCATTTTACGCCTCCTTTTTCTTCCATATTACGGATGATACATTAGCGGAACCTTAAACAGGTTTTCTTTTTGCTTCCGGTTTTGGTTTAAATAAAAAATCCTCTTAATCCGAAAAAATAAACTATACCCCGGTTTCTTATATAAAATTGCATTAAACATACTTTCATTTTTCACATCGGAAGACAAAAAATGAAAATCAATCCGTATAATTAAATTCGGACACATTCCGTTTGAATTTCCGAATGCTTTTTGAAAAATCATAATTACTTTTTCAAAGCTTATGCCAAAATATTGAATATAAGCCCGGCATTTCATGTGCCGAAAGGCGACGCTTCATATAAAAAATTCACAACTTTCGCCGCCGAAGAAAAAATTTTTTCGGCTATTATTATTTCTCAAAACGGCGCAATTATCAGCATTTCCACTTGACATTTTTGTAGTATCGTAGTACAATAACAGCGTATTAACACAGTAAAGTATTTTACATTGAAATTCTTCAAAAAGGAGAACGTTATGATTGACGAAAGACTTTTGAAAAATGAAGAAAAGGCGGTTTTCGGCCTTCGGTCGCTTTACGGAAAATACGGATATTTCCCGTTCAAAATGAGCAAATTCGAGGAATACGAGCTTTATGTCAAAAACAAAGAATTCCTCGTCAGCGACAGGGCAATCACCTTCAACGACACGAACGGTCAACTTCTTGCGCTCAAACCTGACGTTACGCTTTCAATCATCAAGAGCGCTCAGGATATTCCCGGCGAAAAGCAAAAGGTTTATTACAACGAAAACGTTTATCGCGTTTCGGAAAGTACTCACCGCTACAAAGAAATCATGCAGGCCGGACTTGAATGCATCGGTGACATTGACCTTTACGATATCTATGAGGTTGTTTCGCTTGCGGCGCAAAGTCTTGCGGCAATCGGCGACGAGTTTGTTCTTGAAATTTCAAACCTCGGCCTTCTTTCCGGAATTCTTGAAAAGGCGTGTTCTTCCTGTGCGTTTTGCGAAAAAGCGATTGATTTCATCAAAGAAAAAAACAGCCACGATTTTTTGAGGCTCTGCGATGAATACGGAATCGAAAAGGAAAAAGCAAAAGCGCTCACGGTTTTCGTTTCCGCATACGGAGAAAGGAAAAAGGTAATTTCCGAACTCGAAAAGGTTTGCTCAAAGGAGGAACTTTCCCCTCTTTCAGAGCTTTCAAAGCTTCTTGATTCCTCCCCGTTTTCGGAAAGAATTGTTTTTGATTTTTCAGTCGTCAACAACATGAATTATTACAACGGTTTTGTTTTCAGAGGTTTTCTGAACGGTGTTTCCGAACGGCTTCTTGCCGGAGGACAATACGACAAAATGATGAAAAAGATGGGTAAACGCTCAGGCGCAATCGGTTTTGCGATTTATCTTGACATTCTTGAACAGCTTCAAAGCGAGAACGAAAAAACGGGTGTTGACGTCCTTTTGATTTATGACAACGACACTCAGACGCGCGAAGTTTCAAAAAAAGTCAGTGAGCTGATTTCATGCGGTTTCACGGTCAGCGCCCAAAAAACCGACTCCGGAAAAATCAAGGCGAAAAAGATCATTGACCTGAGAAAGGAGAAGAACAATGCTTAACATTGCGCTCCCGAAAGGACGGCTCGGCGAAAAGGTTTACTCAATGTTTGAAAAAGCCGGGTTTGAATGTCCGTCAATCAAAGAAAACAACAGAAAACTCATTTTTGAAAACGAAGAAAAAGGCGTTCGGTATTTTTGGGTAAAACCGTCGGACGTTTCAATATACGTCGAGCGCGGCGCGGCAGACATCGGCGTTGCCGGAAAGGACATTTTGCTTGAATACCGGCCGGATATTTACGAGCTTCTCGACCTCGGAATCGGAAAATGCAGAATGGCCGTTGCCGGAAAAAAAGACTTCACCGACAACCCGGCAAAAACGCTGAGGGTTGCAACGAAATTCACGAACATCGCTTCGGAATATTACGCCGGAATCGGACGGGACATCGACATGATAAAGCTCAACGGTTCAATCGAACTTGCGCCGATTCTCGGACTTTCGGACGTAATCGTTGACATTGTTGAAACGGGAACAACGCTCAAAGAAAACAACCTTGAGGTCAAGGCTGAAATTCTTCCGATAAGCGCAAGGCTCATCGCCAACAAATCCGCCTTCCGATTTAAGAGCGAGCAAATTGAGGAAATTCTCAAAAAAATGAAGGAGCAAATCGAAAATGATTAAGATATATAATTACGGCGAAGTTTCAAACAGCGAAATTTTTGCAAGAGAAAACATTTCCGCAAACGTCCGGGACATCGTTTCCGAAATCATTTCAAACGTCAGAAAAAACGGAGACAAGGCTCTTTTTGAATATTGCCTCAAGTTCGACAAAGCAGAGCTTTCCTCGCTCGAAGTTTCAGGCGAAGAAATCGACGAAGCGTTCTCTCTTGTTGAACCGGAATTCATCGAAATTCTCAAAGAAGCCGCCGAAAACATCAGGGAGTTCCACAAACGTCAGGTTCGCACAAGCTTCATTATCAACGAAAATCCGGGCGTTGTCATCGGACAAAAAGTTATTCCGATTGAAAAAGTCGGTCTTTATGTTCCGGGCGGAACAGCCGCCTATCCTTCAACGGTTCTCATGGACAGCATTCCGGCAAAGATTGCCGGCTGTTCCCAAATCGTGATGGTTACACCGCCGGGAAAGGACGGAAAAGTCAATCCCGTTATTCTTGCGGCGGTAAAGATTGCCGGAATCGACAGAATTTTCAAAGTCGGCGGAGCGCAGGCCGTTGCCGCACTCGCTTACGGAACGGAAAGTATTCCAAAAACGGACAAAATCGTCGGACCCGGAAACGCTTTTGTTGCCGAAGCGAAAAAGCAGGTTTTCGGAACGGTTTCAATCGACATGATTGCCGGTCCGAGCGAAATTTTGGTTGTTGCCGATTCAACGTGCGAAGCAAAATTCGTTGCGGCGGACATGCTTTCTCAGGCGGAACACGACAAACTTGCAAGCGCCGTTCTTGTTACCGACAGCAAAGACTTTGCAAACAAAGTCAGCGACGAGCTTGAAAAGCAGATTCCGCTGCTTGAAAGAGCGGAAATTGCAAGAGCTTCAATCGACAAAAACGGAAAAATCATCGTTGCCGAAAACAATCTTTCGCTCGCAATTGACATCGCAAACGAAATTGCACCGGAGCATCTTGAACTTTGCGTTGACAATCCGTTTGATTACCTCGACAAAATCAAACACGCAGGTTCGATTTTTATGGGCAAAAATTGTCCCGAAGCGCTCGGTGATTACTTTGCCGGCCCGAACCACACTCTTCCGACGAGCGGAACGGCAAGATTCTCCTCTCCCCTTTCGGTTGACGACTTCGTCAAAAAGTCACAGTTTACATATTACTCCGCAGACGCACTCAAAGCGGTTTCTCAAAAGGTTTCATACTTTGCAAAGAAGGAGGGACTCGGCGCACACGCAAAAAGTGCAACGGTGCGCTTTGAAAAAGAATGAGCAGATTTTTTTCGGAAAAATATTCAAATCTTACACCGTACACTCCCGGCGAACAGCCGCAGGACAAAAAATATCTCAAATTAAACACGAACGAATCCCCTTTTCCGCCGTCGCCCAAAGTTCTTAAAGCGGTTGAAGAGGAAGCCGGAAAGCTTGAACTTTACTCCGACCCGGAATGCGAAAAACTCCGTGAAAAGGGAGCGGAAATTTTCTCGGTGAAGAAAAACCAAATTGTTTTCACAAACGGTTCGGACGAAGCGCTGAACTTTGCGTTCATGGCTTTTGCGGACGAAAAAAGTCCCCTTGCCTTTCCGGACATCACATACGGTTTTTACCCCGTTTTTGCGCTCCTCAACAACATTCCGTTCACGGAAATTCCGCTCAAAGACGATTTTTCGATCGACGTCAACGATTATGTCGGAATAAACAAAACAATTGTCATTGCAAACCCGAATGCACCGACGGGACTTGCCCTTTCGCTCAAAGACATTGAAATGATTCTTCAAAGCAATCCGAACAACGTTGTAATCATTGACGAAGCATACGTTGACTTCGGCGCAGAAAGCGCGGTTAAGCTCATAAACGATTACGAAAACCTTCTTGTTACGGGAACTTTTTCAAAGTCACGCTCAATGGCCGGCGCAAGACTCGGCTTCGCAATCGGACCGGAGGAACTGATTAAAGACCTCAACACGATTCGCTTTTCGACGAATCCTTATAACATTAACCGCATGACTTCGGCCGCGGGCGTTGCGGCTTTTGAAGAAAACGGTTATTACATGAACAACTGCAAAATCATTGCGGAAAACCGAACGTTTTTAAAAAACGAACTTGAAAAGCTCGGCTTTTTTGTTCTTCCTTCAAAAGCGAATTTTCTTTTTGCAGAAAGCGAAAGAATCGACGGAGAAGAGCTTTACTTAAAACTCAAGGAAAAAGGCGTTCTCATTCGCCATTTTTCAAAAGAACGCATCAAAAACTTCAACCGAATCACAATCGGAACGAAGGAACAGACAGAGAAATTCATCAAAACAGTCATGGAAATTTTTGAGGAGGAAGGAAAATGAGAACGGCAAAAATTGAAAGAATTACTTTTGAAACAAACATTGACCTTTTTTTGAACCTTGACGGAAGCGGAAAAAGCGAAATTTCGTCCGGTTGCGGATTTCTTGACCATATGCTGACGCTTTTTTCGCGCCACGCGAGGTTTGACCTTTCGCTCAAATGCGTCGGAGACACTTTTGTTGACTTTCACCACACCGCCGAGGACATAGGAATCTGCCTCGGAAAAGCTTTTTCGCAGGCGCTCGGCGACAAAAAAGGGATTGTCCGTTACGGAGACACGGCTCTTCCGATGGACGAAGCGTTGATTCTTTCGGCGGTTGACATTTCCGGAAGGGGCGAACTTTTCTTTGACCTTCCGATTCCGACGGAAAAGGTCGGCGATTTTGACACGGAGCTTTGCGAAGAGTTTTTCATCGCATTTTCAAGGAACGCGGGCGTCACGCTCCATATCAAGGAACTTGCCGGCAAAAACTCTCACCACATTATTGAAGGTGCATTCAAGTCTGTTGCAAGAAGTCTTAAAACGGCAGTTTCGATTGACAAAGAATTTTCCGAAGAAATTCCTTCAACGAAGGGGATGTTATAATGATTGCGATTATTGATTACGGAGTGGGCAACCTTTTTTCGCTCTCTTCCTCGCTCAAAGCAATAGGCGAAGAAGCGGTTGTTACAAACGACATAAAGCTCATTGAAAAAGCCGACAAGCTCATTCTTCCCGGAGTCGGTGCATTCGCCGACGCGGCGAAAAAGCTCAAAGAAAGCGGAATGGAAAAAGCCGTCAGAGCGGAAGCCGCAAAAGGAAAGGACATTATGGGAATTTGTCTCGGTATGCAGCTTCTTTTTGAAAAAAGCTTTGAATACGGCGAACACGAAGGGCTCGGCCTTCTCAAAGGTCAGGTTGTTTCAATGGAAGGCAGACTTCCGAAAGGGCTTAAAATTCCGCACATCGGCTGGAACGCACTGCATTTCAGAAAGGAAAGCGGCCTTTTCAAATACATCAATGAAAACGACTGTGTATACTTCGTCCATTCATATTACGCCGAAAACTGCGACGAAAGCCTCATTGCGTCAACGGAATACGGAATCGAGATGACCGCCGCCGTTGAACTCGGAAACATCAAGGGCTGTCAGTTTCACCCCGAAAAAAGCGGAAACGTCGGGCTGAAAATTCTCAAAGCATTCTGTGAGGAGGGAAAAGCATGATTATTCTTCCGGCAATTGACCTCGTTCAAAAAAAGGCCGTTCGCCTTCTCAAGGGCGATTATGAGAAAATGACGGTTTACAGCGACTCCCCTCTCGATGTTGCAAAAGACTTTGAAAAATGCAAAGCCGAATATATTCACATCGTTGACCTTGAAGGCGCAAAGAGCGGCGAAACACCGAACCTTGACGTTGTTTCGCTCATTGCGAAAGAGACAAACCTTTTTGTTGAAGTCGGCGGAGGAATCAGAAACCTTGAAACCGTCAAGAAATACTTTTCAAACGGCGTGAGCCGCGTCATTCTCGGAACGGCCGCAGTTTGCGACGAAGAATTTCTCAAAAAAGCCGTCAGTCTTTACGGCGAAAAAATCGCAGTCGGCGCAGACGTGAAGGACGGCGCAATCGCAATCAAAGGCTGGCTTGAAAAATCGCAATATACACTCGACGACTTTTTCAAAAAAATGCAGGGTATCGGCGTAAAAAACATCATTTGCACCGACATTTCGAGAGACGGCGCAATGAAGGGAACGAACAGAGAACTTTACAAAGAACTTTCAAAAAAATATTCGCTTGACATCACGGCTTCCGGCGGGGTTTCGGACATTTCCGACGTTAAGGCGCTTCGCGAAATGAACCTTTACGGCGCAATAATCGGAAAGGCGTATTACACAAAAGCAATTGATCTCAAAGAAGCAATCGAGGTGGCAAAATGATTACGAAAAGAATTATCCCCTGCCTTGACGTCAAAAACGGGCGGGTTGTCAAAGGGGTCAATTTCAAAGGGCTTTCCGACGTTTCTTCTCCGACCGAGCTTGCAAAATATTACAGCGACAACGGAGCGGACGAACTTGTTTTTTATGACATCACCGCTTCTTTTGAAGAACGAAAACTCTTTACGGATATTCTCAAAGAAGTCGCAAAGCAGATTTTCATTCCGCTCACCGTCGGCGGAGGAATCAACACGATTGAAGATTTTGACCGCGTTCTCAAATGCGGTGCAGACAAAGTCAGCGTGAACTCCGGCGCAATCAAAAATCCTGACCTTATCCGTGAAGCGGCCGAAAAATACGGCAATCAGTGCGTTGTCATTTCGGCCGACATCAAAAGAAAAGACGGCGAATTCAGAGTTTTTTCAAAAGGCGGCCGTGAGGACACCGGGATTGAAGCAATCGGCTGGATCAAAAAATGCGTTGAAAACGGTGCCGGCGAGGTTGTTGTCAATTCGATTGACACGGACGGAGTCAAAAACGGATTTGACATTGAGATGCTCAAAGCGGTCTGCAAAGCGGTGAACGTTCCCGTCATCGCTTCGGGCGGAGCGGGAAGCACGGAAGATTTTATTGAGCTTTTCAAAGAGATTCCGGACATCGGCGCCGGACTCGCGGCTTCGGTTTTCCACTTCGGGGAAATTGAGATTTCAGATTTAAAGAAGGAACTTGCGAAAAATAATATTATTGTGAGGGTTTGAAATGTTGGACATAAACGAACTTAAATTCGACGAAAAGGGGCTCATTCCGGCGGTTGTTGTTGACGCTTTTTCAAAAAAAGTTCTCACCGTCGCTTATATGAACAAAGAAAGCCTCAAGATTTCAATGGAAAAGGGGCTCACCTGCTTTTTCAGCCGTTCAAGGCAGGAACTTTGGCTCAAGGGCGAAACGAGCGGAAACTTTCAGCACATTGTGAGCATCACCGCAGACTGCGACAACGACGCGCTCGTTGTTACGGTTGAAAAGGACGGTCCCGCCTGCCACACGGGAAGCGATTCATGCTTTACAAAGCCGGTTTTTCAAAGCGAAGAGCTTCATGAATTCAGCCTTCAGGGTCTTTACGAACTCCTTGAGGAAAGAAAAAAAGAAAAGCCGGAAGGTTCATACACGACTTATCTTTTTGAAAAAGGAATTGACAAAATCCTTAAAAAGGTCGGCGAAGAATCAACCGAGGTTATCATTGCCGCAAAAGCGGACGACAAAAGAGAAACGATTTACGAACTCGGCGACCTTGCCTATCACGCAATGGTTCTCATGGTTCAAATGGGAATCAGCGTTGAAGACGTCATAAAAGAACTTGCCTCAAGGCACGTTATCGACCACAAGGTTAAACAGGAAAAAATGACATAAAAAAAACGGGCTGCGACGAAACTTTCAATCGTCGCAGCCCAAACTTTTTAATTACTTGAGGTTATAGTTTTTCATGTAATCGTTGATTTTCTGAACGGGATCAAGGAAAACGCTTACGGATTCGTCATGGTTAAGAGTGTCGATAATGAAAGCGCAATACTTTGACATATCAACCATTCCGTGCCACTCTCTTTTGAGGAGTTCGTCGGGAGTATAAATGAGGTTGGTTGTGAAAATCTTGTTGAAAAGACCTTCCTTGTATGCTTCGTCAAAACGTTCAAGGCCGGAAGTGAAGAGACCGAAGGTTGAGAAAACGAAAATTCTCTTTGCCTTGAGTCCTTTGAGCTGACGGCAAACGTCAATCATGCTGTCGCCGCTTGAAATCATGTCGTCAACAACAATAACGTCTTTGCCTTCAACGTTGTCTCCGAGGAATTCGTGAGCAAGAATCGGGTTGCGGCCGTTAATGACTTTTGAATAGTCGCGGCGCTTATAGAACATTCCGAGTTCGATTCCGAGAACCTGAGAATAATATACGCAACGGCTCATTCCGCCTTCGTCGGGCGAAATCATCATCGTTTTTTCCGGAAGGAACTTAATGTCGTTGTTAACGCTCTTTGCAAGAGCTTTAATCATCTGATAAGTCGGCGAAACGCTTTCAAAGCTGATTCTGATTGCGTTTTGAACTCTCGGGTCGTGAGCGTCGAAAGTGATTACGTTTGAAACGCCCATGCTTTCAAGCTCCTGCAAAGCAAGAGCGCAGTCAAGCGATTCTCTTGCGGAACGCTTATGCTGTCTTCCTTCGTAAAGCATCGGCATGATTACGGTGATTCTTCTTGCCTTTCCCGCGCAGGCGGAAATGATTCTCTTGAGGTCGGCAAAATGATCATCCGGGCTCATGGGAACGTTGAGAGGCTTTCCGTCGGCGTCCTTGATGTCATACATCGGATAAGTTACGCTGTAATTAAAGCAGTCGGCAATAATAAAAAGGTCATATCCTCTGACTGTTTCGCAAACAACGCCTTTTCCTTCGCCGGTTGAAAAACGGGGAAGTGAAACATCGATGAGATATGAATCCTTCTGATAGCCCTCGAAATGGATTGAATTTTTGTGTTCGTATTTGAGATCCTTGCGGCAACCAACAATATAATCGTTGATCTTCTGAGCAAGAGCCTCACTGCCTCTTAAAGCAATAATGCCGAGACGACCCTGCGGAACGCTGGTGACTTCTTCTCTGTTCAAAGCTGACATTTGAAAAATACCCCCTGAAAAAACTCTCTGCGGAATTGAAAATTCCTTTGTTTCAAAAAACGAGCGAAAATACGCTTCGTTAACATACAAATTAATTGTACTGTTTTATTCGGATATTGGCAATACATAAGTCGAAAGTTGTCGATAAAAATAAAATTACGAGTAAGAATTTAATTAGTACAATCTGACAAGCGTAATTATTTTAATAGACAAACGGCGATTAACGCCGCGTTTTCGGAAAGTTCACCGAACACCGAATAAAGTTAATCACCTAAATTGCGGAAAACAATCAAGAAAACCGCCGCAACAAACCCTTCGGCTCATTACGGCGATTTTAATTATTTCATCATGCTGTGAAAGCCGTCTTCGTCAAGAAGAACAATTCCGGCATCTTTGAGAACCTTCGTTGCGCTTTCATTGTCGTTGACTCTGAGAATAACATACGCTTTCTTTGTGTCGCGGGAAATGAAAGCATACATATACTCAACGTCGATGTGAGCGTCTGCAAGAATTCTCATCGGCTTTGAAAATCCGCCGGGAACGTCGTCGATTCCGACAGCGATTACGTTCGTCACCGAAACGGTGAAACCGGCTTCTTTGAGAACCTTTTCCGTTTCGTGCGGCTTGTCAACGATGAGGCGGAGAATTCCGAAATCGGTTGTGTCCGCAATCGAAAGGGCGCGGATGTCAACTCCGGCGTTTGCGATTGTTTCGGTAATTTCGGCAAGTCTTCCTTCTTTGTTTTCAACGAAAACTGAAATCTGTTTGATAAGCATCTTCTCTTTCTCCTTTTTCTATCAGTATTTTAATCAGAACGTTACTTCCGTTCTCTTGTCAATGACTCTTGTTGCTTTTCCTTCCGAGCGTGCAAGGCTGCCCGGTTCAAGGAGTCTGACTTTTGCGTGGACGTTAAGCGTTGACTGAAGTGCGCCTTCGATATGCTTTTCGGTGGTTTCAAGTCCTTTAACGGTATCGGAGAACATTTCCGGAAGCATTTCAACCTGGACTTCCATCGTGTCAAGATTGTTCTTTCTGTCAACAATGATGAGATAGTTTGCCGTGAGGCCGAGCTCAAGAAGGACGTGTTCAACCTGCGACGGGAAAACGTTGACGCCGCGGATGATGAGCATATCGTCGCTTCTTCCCTTCGGTTTGCTCATTCTTACGGTTGTTCTTCCGCAAGCGCATTTTTCGTGTGTGATTGAAGCGATGTCACGGGTTCTGTATCTGATGAGCGGAAGCGCTTCCTTTCCGATGCAGGTGAAAACAAGTTCGCCGTATTCACCGTCGGGAAGAACTTCAAGCGTTTCGGGATCGATAACTTCGGGATAGAAATAATCTTCGCAGACATGAAGACCGTTCTGACATTCGCAGTTATACGCAACACCCGGTCCGGCAATTTCGGAAAGGCCGTAAATATCGTAAGCCTTGATGTCAAGAAGTTTTTCAATCTCTTTTCTCATGTTGTCCGTCCACGGTTCCGCACCGAAAATTCCGGCACGAACCTTGAGCGTTTTCGGGTCAATGCCCATGTCACGGACGGTTTCGCCGATGAACATTGCATAAGACGGAGTGCAACAGATGATGTCCGAGCCGAAGTCCTGAAGAATCTGAACCTGTCTTTTCGTATTGCCCGATGAAACGGGAATCGTTGTTGCTCCCATATATTCCGCGCCGTAATGAAGGCCGAGACCGCCGGTGAAAAGGCCGTAACCGTAAGAAACGTGAATTTTGTCATTTTTCGTTCCTCCTGCGGCGGTGATTGCTCTTGCCGCACCGTCCGACCAAGCGTCGATGTCATTTTTGGTATAGCCGACAACGGTCTGCTTTCCGGTTGTTCCCGAAGAAGCGTGAATTCTTGCGAGTTTATCCTCCTTGACGGCAAAAAGGCCGAACGGATAGTTATCGCGAAGATCCTGCTTCACGGTAAAGGGAAGCTTCACAATGTCGTCGATTGAGTGAATGTCTTCGGGTGCAACGCCGTGATCGTCCAAAAGTTTTTTATAAAAAGGAACGTTATCATAGGCATTTTTGACCATTTTGATGAGTCTTGCTGATTGAAGGGCATGAAGGTAATCTCTTGATGCACATTCAATTTCGGGCTTGAAAATTCCCATAGTTTTTTACACTCCTTGAAAAATTTTGCTGTTTAAATATCTGTTGTTTGAAACGAAAAGCATACAGCCGCATGGATTCATTTTGCGTAAACCGCGCTTCATTTTAATTATTCCGCTTCGTATCCGTATTCAAACGCCTTGAGGTTTGCTTCAACGGTTTTCGGCGGAACGGAAGTTTTTACGATTTCGGAAAAGCTTTCCTTTTCGATTCCGAGGAAACGTACCGCCGCGCCGAGCAAAACAACGTTTGCGCTTTTTGCGCTTCCGGCTTTGAGAGCGAGGCCGAGAGCGTCAACGGGAACAACCTTGATTTCGTTTTCTTTGAGCTTTTCGATAATGCCGTCGGGGTACTTCGCCTTTCCCATAATTACGGGCATCGGGTCGATTTTCTGCGTTCCGGTAATGAGAACGCCGCCTTTTTTGAGATATGGCAGCCATCTTGCCGATTCAAGCTGTTCAAAGGAAAGAATGACGTCCGCTTCGCCCTTTTCAATAACTGAGGAGAAAACTTTGTCGCCGTAACGTACATA
>JAUNFH010000026.1:0-247 GCA_030525185.1 Clostridia bacterium | reverse complement strand
CCGCGCTGGCTCATTCCGTGAACCTCGCTGACTTTTACGTCGAATCCTTTTTCGGTGAAATATTTACCCATGAGTTTTGAGGCAAGAAGAGTTCCCTGTCCGCCGACTCCGACGATAAGAATGTTTTTTGTTTCCATTATTCCTCTCCCCCTTTCTCAATTGCGCCGAGTTTGCAAGCCGCCGTGCAAACACCGCAGCCGACGCACTGATTTTCGTCAATGAGCGCTTTGTTCTTTCCGTCGATAAC
>JAUNFH010000171.1:330-4351 GCA_030525185.1 Clostridia bacterium | reverse complement strand
AAAATGCAGCATATATTCAAAGAAACAAATTCAAAAATTAGCCGAAAAGGGGAATCAACGTATAAGGACAATAGAAGCCGATGGGCATATTCTGTACAGTAAAACAGACATTCTTAAATATGCCTCATCTCATCCGAGAAATACGATTCTTGATACTGTTTGGGATGAGATAGATTACATTCCGGGAGAGTGTTTCTATCCACTTTTCGGTTATGACAATAAATATTTCGTGTCAAACAAGCAACGAGTGATAAATTGCTCAAACGGTCAACTGTTAACACCTATATTTAAGAAAAATACTAAGGGGGAAGATACCGACTATAGGCAAGTTTCTCTCAGAAAAGACGGCAAAACAAAAGGCGAACTTTTACATAGATTAGTAGGCATAACACAATGTCCTAACGTTCTCAATAAAAGCATATTTCATCATATAGATGTTTGTCACCCTGCAAACGATGACCCCCAAAACCTGTTAGCTGTTTGGTTATGGCAGCACACCGAACTCCATCGCCTTATGAGGGCAAACAAAACCGCAGAATACTACAAAATGGTAAAGGCTATCAAAAAAGAAAATTTAGGAGTTGCTTAGTCATTTCATCTTGATGTATTTTTTGTTTGTGAATTGACCTAACAAGTCAATTTCATTCACTTCTTTCGCCAAATCACTTACTAACAGATTTATATAATTCTGCGTGGTGTTTAAATTACTGTGTCCTAAGAGTTTTGAAAGTGTAACAACATCACCGCCATTCATTACCCATTGTTTGGCAAAGGTATGACGGTATCTGTGCAGACCCGTAGTCTGAATATTTCTCCTATGATTATATTCATATATCATTCGATAAGATGTTGCTTTCGTTAGTTTTTGACCGTATACATTACAAAACAACCAATCATTTAGACTTTTGTGCTGACGATATTTTAAAAACTCCGTCAAAACACTCAACATTGAACCGTTCAGCGGTATTAATAACGGTTTTCTTGTTTTGGTGACTCTAACATTTAAAACGGAACTTGAAAAATCAACATCTCTGACTTGAAGTTCAATTAAACTGTGTTGCCTTATTCCGGTACTTAAAAGCAAGCAGCTTATCACCCATGACTGGTATTCAACAAAGGTACACTTGTTGACGTTGGGTTTCCTTAACAATTCTTTTAGTTCTTGATCCGTGTACGTCTCTTTATGCGGTTTATCAACTTTTATACTTCGTAATTTCATTTGCGGCATGTAACCACTGTTCATCAAAAAATGCAACGTAGTTATCAAATCTCTCAAATATGCGTTTATACTGACATCGTTTGTCAGGTAACCTTTCAGATATATAACATAATCGTTAAATGTGTCAACGGTAAATTCATCAAGGGGGCATGTCAGGCGGAAAATAATCATACATTTTCTTATAGCTGCTTCTGTAATGATTGATTGTCCCCTCTCTCAAATTGCGAGATTTACAGTCCTGTATATACATCTCACACCCTTCTTTAAAAGTAAGCTTTTGCTTACTCATCTTCAACCTCATCATTTTTTCCTCCTCACATCATCACAGTTTATAACCTTATCAAAAACAGCGAAATGCCTTGATTTTACTGACCTTTTTCGGCTTTTTCCGCTTAAAAAACATTAGACACATCACAAGACTTTCGTCTTAAAATGATGTGTCTAATTTGCTTTTTATAATTTTATGGTTTCAAAACTTTGAAAGTACCCAAAAGCCTTATTTTACAAAGGAATTCGGTTCTTACTTCATAGCCTCTTCAACAGCAACGGCGCACGCAACGGTTGCACCAACCATCGGGTTGTTGCCCATGCCGATAAGTCCCATCATTTCAACGTGAGCCGGAACGGAGGACGAGCCTGCGAACTGAGCGTCGGAGTGCATTCTGCCCATGGTGTCGGTCATGCCGTATGAGGACGGGCCGGCTGCCATGTTGTCCGGATGAAGAGTACGGCCTGTTCCGCCGCCGGAAGCAACCGAGAAGTACTTCACGCCGTTTTCAACGCACCACTTTTTGTAGGTACCTGCAACGGGATGCTGGAAGCGGGTCGGGTTGGTTGAGTTACCGGTGATTGAAACGCCGACCTTTTCAAGCTTCATGATTGCAACGCCTTCGGGAACGTTGTCAGCGCCGTAGCACTTAACCTTTGCTCTGTCGCCGGTTGAGTATGCCTTTTCTTCGACAACCTTTACGGTTTCGCTGTAGGGATCGAACTCGGTCTTGCAGTATGTGAAGCCGTTGATTCTTGAGATGATCATTGCAGCGTCTTTGCCGAGACCGTTGAGGATAACGCGAAGCGGCTTAACTCTTACTTTGTTTGCGTTGAGGGCAATTTTGATTGCGCCTTCGGCAGCGGCAAAGCTTTCGTGACCTGCAAGGAAGCAGAAGCATTCGGTTTCTTCCGAAAGGAGCATTTTGCCGAGGTTGCCGTGGCCGAGACCAACCTTACGGTTGTCCGCAACGGAACCTGGAATGCAGAAAGACTGAAGTCCTTCACCGATTGCGGCTGCTGCGTCGGCAGCCTTTACGCAACCTTTTTTGAGAGCGATTGCACAGCCGACGGTGTATGCCCAAACAGCGTTTTCAAAGCAGATGGGCTGAGTGCCTCTTACGATTTTGTCAACATCAATGCCCTTTGCAAGGGTGATGTCTTTGCACTCTTCGATGGAGTTGATTCCGTATTCTTTAAGGACGCCGAGAATTTTATCTGAACGTCTTTCATAGTTTTCAAATAATGCCATTGTTCTCTACCTCCTTATTCCTGACGCGGGTCAATATACTTTGCAGCTTCTGCGAATCTGCCGTATGTGCCCTTTGCCTTTTCATAGGCGGTGTTGGGATCGTCACCCTTTTTGATGAAGTCAGTCATCTTTCCGAGTGAAACGAATTCATAGCCGATTACCTGATCGTCGCTGTCAAGAGCCATTCTTGTAACATAGCCTTCAGCCATTTCAAGGTAACGAACGCCCTTATACTTTGTTCCGTACATTGTGCCTACCTGTGAACGAAGGCCCTTACCGAGGTCCTCAAGTCCTGCGCCGACGGTAAGTCCGTCGTCCGAGAAAGCGGACTGTGAACGGCCGTATACGATCTGAAGGAAGAGTTCACGCATTGCGGTGTTGATTGCATCGCAAACAAGGTCGGTGTTGAGAGCTTCGAGAATCGTCTTGCCGGGAAGGATTTCACTTGCCATTGCGGCGGAGTGAGTCATACCGGAGCAGCCGATTGTTTCAACAAGAGCTTCTTCGATGATACCGTTCTTGATGTTGAGCGAAAGCTTGCAGGCGCCCTGCTGGGGTGCACACCAGCCCACACCGTGAGTGAAACCGGAAATGTCTTTGATTTCGTATGCCTTTACCCATTTTCCTTCTTCGGGAATGGGTGCGGGACCATGGTTCGGTCCTTTTGCGACCGTACACATTCTTTCAACTTCGTTTGAATAAGTCATGTGTTTTGTTCTCCTTTCGGAATGTAATTGCTAAAACGTTGGTTTTGCTGAACTTTTTGTTTTATGCTATCCATTATAATAGCAGAAAATTCGCTGTGTTTCAATAGACAGCGTGAAAAAAATGTTGAAACCGGGAACGCAAAAAATGTTCAAGCCGACAATCGGCGGCTGACCGGTTGCTGTTTTATAATGATTGGCAAAACAGGGGAGTATTATCCCTAAAGCACGATCCGGCTCAGAGATTTTCTTCAAGCTTTAAAATCACTGTGCTCATTTTTACATCCATCGCGGTGCAGATTTTATAAAGCGTTTCAAGCGTTGGCTTTCTCTCGCCGCGTTCAATTGCACTCAGATGGCTCCTGCCGATGTCCGCAAGTCCGCTGAGAACCTCCTGCGAAAGCCCCTTTTGTTTTCTGAAATAGCTGATTGTTTCTCCGACCTTTATCGGGTCAAGCGAAGGACTGAACATATTCTCACCTCAAACATATTCTATGTTGTTTTTGAGATGGATTTGAACACATATGTTGACAAATGAATACTTATGTGTTATTGTATGACTGGTTTCGGTGAAATACT
>JAUNFH010000171.1:0-313 GCA_030525185.1 Clostridia bacterium | reverse complement strand
AGATTTGTTTTTCAGTCTCTGAAATCAAAGAGCTTTTCCGGAGAAACGCAAAGAGCTTTGCAAATTGCAAAAACAACGTCAAGCGAAACGGAGCATTCGGCCGTTTCGATGCGGCTCATGTGCGTCCGGCTGATGTCAATTTTTTCAGACAGTTCAATTTGGGAAAATCCGCGCTTTTTGCGGTAAAAGGCAATATTTGAACCTAAATTTCTGTATTCGTCGTAGTATTCGTTTCGCATAACCGTCACCTCTGTAATATAGTTTACTTTTGCCGGACGGTTAATGCGACAACGTGAAAAGATATATTTGTAAC
>JAUNFH010000170.1:1671-4363 GCA_030525185.1 Clostridia bacterium | reverse complement strand
AGATTTTTATTTCGGAAGGACACTCAACTATGAAATTTCATACGGTGATCGTATAGTCATCACTCCGAGAAATTATGTTTTTGATTTGAGGAACGGCAAAAAGTTTAAAGCACGGTACGCAATGATCGGGATGGCATGCGTCATGCAGGATTATCCATTGTATTATGATGCAGTCAACGAAAAAGGGCTCGGAATCGCCGGACTTAATTTTGTGGGCAATGCTTATTATAATAAGCCGATCGAGGGTAAAGACAATGTTACGCAGTTTGAACTGATTCCCCGTCTTCTCGGCGAATGTGCTTCGGTGAAAGAAGCGCGGCTTCTTTTGAATGAAATGAATCTTGTTGATACCCCATTTGCGGAAAATCTTCCGGTTGCGCAACTGCACTGGATGATTGCGGACAAAAACGAGTGCATAACTCTTGAAGCGGTTGGGCAGGGACTTAAAATTTATGATAACCCCGTGGGCGTGCTTACGAATAATCCGCCGTTTGATTATCAGATGTTTAATCTGAATAATTTTATGCACCTCTCGGTCGAAAATCAAGGCAATACTTTTTCAAAAGATCTTGCTCTCAAGCAATACAGCAGGGGAATGGGCGCAATCGGACTTCCGGGAGATCTTTCTTCCATGTCGAGATTTGTCCGTGCCGCTTTTGTAAAAATGAATTCCGTCTCCGGAAACTCCGAAAATGAAAGCGTAAGTCAATTCTTTCATATTTTGGGCAGCGTTGATCAGCAAAGGGGCTGTTGCAAGCTTGGCGAAGATAAGTATGAAATCACTCTTTATACATCCTGCTGTAATGCCGACAGAGGAATCTATTATTACACAACCTATGACAATCACCGTATCAATGCGGTTGACATGCACAGGGAGAACCTCGACGGAGAAAAGTTGATTGTTTTTGAACCTATAAAAGATGAGCAGATTTTTATGCAGAACTGAATTTTGCATTTGATGTGGAAATAGAACTATGAAAATTTATGAAACACAAAAAAGAACACCGGAACTTCTCGAAACGCTTTTGAAAATTTGGGAATCCTCCGTTCGCACAACGCATCTTTTCCTTTCCGAAGCGGAGATAAGCAAAATCAGAGAATACGTTCCGACGGCGCTGAATGCGGTCGAACATTTAGTTGTTGCCGAAAATGATTTCGGAAAGCTTTTTGCTTTTATGGGAACCGAAAACGAACGTCTTGAAATGCTCTTTCTCTCTCCGTCCGAAAGGGGAAAGGGTCTCGGAAAAAAGCTTTTGGAATACGGTATTGAAAATTACGCAATCAAAGAGCTTACCGTTAACGAACAAAATCCGCAGGCGGTTGGGTTCTATGAACACATGGGTTTTGAAACATATAAAAGAACCGACTTTGACGAAGAGGGGAATCCCTATCCGCTTTTGTATATGAAACTCGGTTGAAAAATAAAAAAAGGCACAGCCGCGGATTTTTCCGTAGCTGTGCCTTTTGATATATGCTGTTGCTTAGTAAACAACCGCATCGTCCGCCGTGAAGCCGCCGAGTGAGTTTTCCTTAACCTGAATGCAAACGAACAAAATGCCCGAATCCTCCGCGGCAGAGAATTGACGTTTAGCCGCCGGAGCAACTTTCAGCCAATCGCCGGCGGAAAGTGCAATTTCCTCGCCGTCGATGACGACCTTTCCTTTGCCGGAAAGAATGCCGTAAATTTCTTCGTTGCTTTTGTGCGAATGAACGAACGGAACGCCTGCGCCTGCGGGGAGATTGTTGATGCTTATTTCTGCGCCGGTTAAAGCGAGTTCTTCGTGAAGCTCGGTTCTTCCTTCGTTTTTGATGCTTGTTTTAGTGTAGTTTTTCATGCGTGTCGACCTCCAAAAATTTTTCGTGCAAATTTCCTTTGCCTGTTTGTAGTTTAGCATTGTGTATACACAAAAACAAGTACGCACTTTTTTATAACTGTATATTTTTTTCGTAATGTATGCTATAATACGACTGTGAGGTGACGGAAATATGAAAACAAAAGACGAATTGCCGGCTTGTCCGGTTGCAACGGCGGTGGCTTTGATTGGCGGAAAGTGGAAACTTCTGATTCTTCGCAACCTTAAATCCCGTCCGTGGCGGTTCAACGAACTTCAAAGAGATCTTGACGGAATATCGCAAAAAGTCCTTACCGACAGCCTTCGCCAGATGATTGACGACGGGCTCGCGTACCGTCATGATTATCGGGAAATGCCGCCGCGTGTCGAATACGGACTGACGCCTCTCGGAAAAGAGATGCTTCCGATTATTGACGCACTTGCCGATTTCGGAAATTACTATAAGTCGGTCGTAAACGGCACTGCTGTACGGTAAAGAAGACACATACCGATTTTTACGGAGGAAAACATGAACGATAAATTGTTAGATTATGCCATGCGAATTCAAAGTGTTGCTCAAGCCGGCCTTCAGTACGGAAAAGATGCTTATGACAGGGAACGCTATGAGGAATTAAGAAAGATTTCCGCCGAAATGATGGCTGAAAAAACCGGATTTTCGCTTGAAAAAGTTTATGAAATTTTCTGCAATGAAACAGGTTATCAGACTCCGAAAGTTGACACAAGGGCGGCCGTTTTTGTTGACGGAAAAATTCTTCTTGTTCATGAAAACAACGGAACGTGGTCTTTGCCGGGCGGCAGGTGCGACGTTGACCGAGCCGACTCCTCAAACACCGTAAAAG
>JAUNFH010000170.1:0-1661 GCA_030525185.1 Clostridia bacterium | reverse complement strand
CTGAAAAAATCATTGCCGTTCAGGATTGGAGAAAGCATAACGTAACGAATTATGCTTATGGAGTTGTTAAAATTTTTGTCCTTTGCAAGTTTAAGGGCGGAAAATTTGAAAAGAACATTGAGACAACGGAAACAGGCTTTTTCTCACGAGAGGAGATTCCGGATAATCTTGCCGTTGAAAAATCCGCTTTTGAACAGATTATGATGTGCTTTGACTCTTATGAAAATCCTTCTTCGCCGACGCTTTTCGATTGATGCAAACATAAAAACAAAAACCGCAAACGCCGTAATAAATGACGTCTGCGGTTTGATTCTTTTATTCAATTCCTTTGAGGGCATCAAGGTCTTTTTTGTCAATCTTGATTTGCGCATCTTTGATGAGCTTAACTTGCTTTCGGTCAATAATGAGGGGAGCGGCTTCGGGCTTTGAATCAAGTCGGATTTTCAAAATTCCGGTGAGAAGATTGAAATCAACAACCGTTCCGCGGCCTTCCGGTGTGTCGACAACTGCGCCGTTTTTCGGAGTAACTCTCAAAAGATGTTCATATGCATCTTGTTCGTATTTGAGGCAACACATAAGTCTTCCGCAGGTTCCGCTGATCTTTACCGGACTGAGAGAAAGACTTTGCTCTTTTGCCATTTTAACGGATACGGGTTGAAAATCACCGAGGAATGTGTTGCAGCAAAACGGGCGTCCGCAAATTCCGAGACCGCCGACCATCTTTGATTCGTCTCTTACGCCGATTTGGCGAAGTTCGATTCTTGTTCTGAAAACCGAAGCAAGGTCTTTGACGAGTTCACGGAAGTCAACGCGTCCGTCGGCGGTGAAGTAAAAGAGAATTTTGTTCCTGTCGAGTGTGTATTCAACGTCAACAAGCTTCATTTTGAGTTTGTGAGCCTCGATTTTTTTGAGGCAAATGTCAAACGCCGCTTTTTCCTTTTCCTTGTTTCAATGCGGATAACCGGTTTGAGTTCCGAAGTAATTTCGTCGTCGGGAACGCTTCTGTCGGAGAAGGTGACTTCGCCGCATTCAAGACCCCGTGCGGTTTCAACAACAACTTTGTCTTTGGGTTTAAGTTCAAGACCGTTTGGGCTGAAATAATAGATTTTTCCGACTGTCTTAAAGCGGACGCCGGTAACTTTTATCATGAAAATCATTCCTTTCGTGTTTGCTGTTGCCTTTTATGGCTTTTTGCACTGAAACTGCACCCGGCATTTTTTGTCAGCTGTTTTTGATTCTGTGAAAAACGCTGCAAAGACGGGTGATTGCGAGATTATGGTTTGCCGAACGCTCAACTGAGTCAATAAGATTTTTAGTTTCGTCAATTAAAAGAAGAAGTTTTTTTCGTGTAAAAACGCTTCGGAGTTTTTCCGCCTGAGCCTTGCAACCGGTGAGAGTTTCGCCGGGAACGAGAGCGTCGCGGAAAATATAAATCAAAAACGGTAAAACGTTTTTAAAAAGATCTTTGTCTTTTGAAAACGCCGAAGTTTCCTTTAAAAAATCAAATTCGCTTGAAGAGCAAAGTGCGTCGATGAGCTTTGCCGCAAACGAGAGTGCGGCTTCGTCGCCTTCTCCGTCGGCCTTGAAGTCCTCTTCCTGCGAAAGCATGAATGCCGCCGCGCGTGATGTGATTGTTTCAAGGAAAAATGATTTTGAAGGGC
>JAUNFH010000169.1 GCA_030525185.1 Clostridia bacterium | reverse complement strand
ATCGTTGACTTCATGCCCGCTCCGACGGACGTTGAATCAATCAAGGGCGTCAATCCGGACACGGACGAAGAAGAATACAGACATTCTTCAGACACCGAGCCGTTTGCAGCGCTTGCATTCAAGATTGCAACCGACCCGTTTGTAGGAAAGCTTTGCTATTTCCGCGTATATTCGGGTACCGTTAACGCAGGTACAACCGTTTATAACTCTGTTAAGGACGACAGAGAAAGAATGGGACGTATTCTTCAGATGCACGCAAACCACAGAGAAGACATTGAAACCGTTTACGCCGGCGACATCGCCGCTGCGGTCGGTCTCAAGAACACCACCACCGGTGACACTCTCTGCGACGAAAAATTCCCGATCGTTCTTGAATCGATGCACTTCCCGGATCCCGTTATCCGCGTTGCAATCGAGCCGAAGACCAAGGCAGGCCAGGAAAAGATGGGCATTGCTCTTGCAAAGCTTGCAGAAGAAGACCCGACTTTCCGCTGCTATACAGATGAAGAAACCGGACAAACCATCATCGCCGGTATGGGCGAACTTCACCTTGAAATCATCGTTGACAGACTTCTTCGTGAATTCAAAGTTGAAGCTAATGTCGGTAAGCCGCAGGTTGCCTTCAGAGAAACCATCCGTTCCGCCGCTTCTTCGGATACGAAGTATGCCCGTCAGTCAGGCGGTAAAGGTCAGTACGGTCACGTTAAGATCAATATTGAACCCAACCCCGGAAAGGGTTACGAGTTCGTCAACAACATCGTCGGCGGCGCAATTCCGAAGGAATATATCGCTCCGGTCGATCAGGGTATCCAGGGCGCTATGAAGTCCGGTGTTATTGCCGGTTACAGCATGGTTGACGTTAAGGTTACTCTTTACGACGGATCTTATCACGAAGTCGACTCGTCCGAAATGGCGTTCAAGATTGCCGGTTCAATGGCATTCAAAGACGCTGCGAGAAAAGCAAACCCGGTTCTCCTTGAGCCGATCATGAAAGTTGCCGTAATCATGCCCGAAGAATATATGGGCGACGTTATCGGTGACCTCAACTCAAGAAGAGGCGAAATTCAGGGATTTGAAGACCGCTCGGGCGTTAAGCAGATCAACGCAAGAGTTCCTCTTGCAGAGATGTTCGGTTACGCAACCGACCTTCGTTCAAAGACTCAGGGACGCGGACAGTATGTCATGGAGCCGGACGGCTACAAGGAAGTTCCGAAGTCAATCGCCGAAGGCATTGTCACCGAAAGAGCGAAGAGAGACTGATTTTTTCTCAAAATATACTTGCATTTCTGCCGCATTATTGGTAGAATAATAACTAAAGTAAATTAATTGCTAATTATAAGGAGGAAATTCCAATGGCAAAGCAAAAGTTTGAAAGAACTAAACCCCACGTTAACATCGGAACCATCGGTCACGTTGACCACGGTAAGACCACCCTTACTGCTGCTATCACCAAGACCCTCGCTATGAAGGGTTATGCTCAGTTTGAAGCATACGACATGATCGATAAGGCTCCCGAAGAAAGAGAACGTGGTATCACAATTAACACCGCTCACGTTGAGTATGAGACCGACAAGCGTCACTATGCTCACGTTGACTGCCCGGGCCACGCCGACTACATCAAGAACATGATCACCGGCGCTGCTCAGATGGACGGTGCAATCCTCGTTATCGCTGCTACCGACGGCCCGATGGCTCAGACCAAGGAACACCTTCTCCTTGCCCGTCAGGTTGGCGTTCCCGCAATCATCGTTTTCATGAACAAGGTTGACCAGGTTGACGACGACGAACTCCTTGAGCTCGTTGAAATGGAAATCCGTGAAACTCTTGCTGAGTATGAATTTGATGAGAACTGCCCGATCATCAAGGGTTCGGCTCTTAAGGCTCTTGAATACAACGGCGGCGACATCAACGCTCCGGAAATCGCTTGCATCTGGGAACTCATGGACGCTGTTGACAACTACATTCCGACTCCGGACCGTAAGGCTGACCTTCCGTTCCTTATGCCTGTTGAAGACGTATTCACCATCACCGGTCGTGGTACTGTTGCTACCGGTAGAGTTGAGCGTGGACAGCTTAAGACCGGCGAAGAAGTTGAAATCGTTGGACTTTCAGACGAGAAGAAGAAGACCGTTTGCACCGGTATCGAAATGTTCCGTAAGATCCTCGACTATGCTGAGGCCGGCGACAACATCGGTTGCCTCCTTCGTGGTATCCAGAGAAACGAAATTGAACGTGGCCAGGTTCTTTCAAAGCCGGGTTCAATCCATCCGCACACCAAGTTCAAGGGTCAGGTTTACGTCCTTACTAAGGACGAAGGCGGACGTCACACTCCGTTCTTCAACAACTATCGTCCGCAGTTCTACTTCAGAACTACTGACGTTACCGGCGTAATCACTCTTCCGGAAGGCACTGAAATGTGCATGCCGGGTGATAACGTTGAAATGAACGTTGAACTTATCACTGAAATCGCTATCGAAGAAGGTCTCCGTTTCGCTATCCGTGAAGGCGGCCGTACCGTTGGTTCAGGCGTTGTTACTGCTATCAACGACTAATTGATAACTGATTAATATAAAAGAGCTGTCCTTATGGGCGGCTCTTTTTTTGCCTTCGGCAATGAAGTATCGTCGGATGATATGAAGCGTTTTACCCTTTTGGCAAAACATGAGACCGAAAGTTTTTGCTTACTATGAAGAATGAAAGCCGCCGCAACGGAGAAGTTCCACATTGCGGCGGCTGAGTAGTTTATGTTATCAGTTAAATGGGCTGATATCCGTTTTATCTTTGAAGAGGTCGTCAAACTGTTCTTTTAAGGTTTCAACGATTGATTTTGCAAAAGTCAGCGGATGAGTCAGACATACAAAAGTGCTATAAGCAAAGGCAAGAGGTGCCAAAAACACAACAAGACCCATTTTATTTCTCCCTTTCGTAAAAATTTTGTTTTATTATTGCGACACTATCTTATCACAAAAAATTTCAATTTGCAATTAAAAGGGAACGAGCGGTTAATTTTTATCAATGAACAGAAATAAGAACGTTACAAATCAACGAATGTCGTGCAAATTTTAAAAAAGTTTACATAATTGTTGACAAAGCGTGTCCAAAAATATATAATGAGATTACCAAATTATAGGAGGTAAATCACTATGAAGAAAGTCATCGCACTTGTTCTTGCAATGATCATGCTTTTCTCAACGGGTATGGTTGCTTTTGCAGCAGACGTTCCTGCTGAAGGCACAACCGCAGCTTCCGATGCAGACGATTCATTCGATCCGATGGATCTTCCCGCATGGATGGTTCCCGTTGCTCTCAAGCTTGCTAAGGTTGCTCTTAAGCTCGCTAAGGTCTTTGTCAAGATCGCAACAATTTTCGGCATCGTTGATAAGGGTGACCTTGTAAACAAGATCACTGATTTCATCAACAGCATCGTTAAGCCGGGCGGAGACGCTGAAGTTTCAACAACAGCTCCTCTTGCCGCATAAGCAAAACGAATTAAAAAATGTCGCCTTCACGGCGGCATTTTTTGTTTTTGTTTCCAAAAATATTTTGATTGCTGTTGACTTTTAAGGGCGCATTTATTATAATAGACTTAAAGTATTATACTTCAAAGGAGGATAATAATATGAAAAAAGCATTATCATTATTTTTAGCCGTACTTATGTTGTTCTCGGTTTGCGCCGCTTCGGTCAGCGTTTTCGCCGAGGAAATTGAGATGCCGTACTGCACTTGCAAGGATTGCACAAGAGTTATGAACGGTTGCCATTGTTGCGTTCAGTGCCCGTATCTTGACGAAACATATCTTCTTTCCTGCGCGAAGGACGAAAACGGCCATTACAAGGGAAGCACCTGCTGCGGCGAATGCAGCGGAATCTGGCCGTGCAGTTGCTCATGCTCATGCTGCGAAAACAAGGATCAGAACCCCGGCGGTTCTTCTTCCGAACCCCTCATTCCGGAAGAGCAGAGAGAAACAATCATCAATGCTTTCCAGAACGCAATCCACAAGGTTGCCGACGTTTTTGACAAGATTTTTGACGCAATTTTCAAATTCCTCAGAATCAACGAAATTATCGGCAAAAAATAATTCAAAATCAGGCCGTCCTTCGGGGCGGCTTTTTTTGCGTTTCATAACGAATTAAAATTTGCCTTAAAAAGAATGTATCTTTAAGAATTCTTAAAAATGAACTTTTTTTGAATTAACTATTGACATTGTTTAAAGAGTAGTGTAAAATAGAGCCAGATTGAAGAGAGAAACTTCTTCGATTGAGATTTGGGTAATAAGGAGGAAATTTAATAATGAAAGACGCATTCGTAAAGGTAGTTAACTTCCTTAACGCTAACTGGGAAGGCTTCGTAAAGCTTGTTGATAAGATCTG
>JAUNFH010000025.1 GCA_030525185.1 Clostridia bacterium | reverse complement strand
ACTTCGGGCGAAGACGCGGGTCGTTGATTGCGTTCTTTTCGTGGGTTGCCGGGTCGGAAACAACGGCGGCGAGTGTGGTTTCGGAGCCTGTTCCTGCGGTTGTCGGAACGGCAAAGAGCGGCGGAAGCTTGTGATGAAGCTTGATTACGCCTCTCATCTGCTTAACGGAAAGCTTCGGGTTGGTTACTCTTGCGGCTGCGGCCTTTGCGCAGTCCATCGGTGAACCGCCGCCGAAAGCGATAACGCCTTCGCAGTTGTTGTCGAGATAAAGCTGACGTGCGTCTTCAATGTTGTCGATCGTCGGGTTCGGCTGAGTTCCGTCATAAACAACGTATTCGATTCCGTCTCTTTCAAGAGCGGCAAAGAGTCCGTCAAGAATATGAAGGTTCATAAGACCCTGGTCGGTAACGATGAGAACACGCTTGAGTCCTTTTGATTCGATGAGTGCGGGAAGACGGTCAATCGCTCCCGGGCCTTCAAGAAGTTCGGGTTCTGACCAGTCAAACGCATACATGGCGATTTTCATGATTTTTTGAAAAGCTCTGTAATATGCCTTTTTAAGTTGCCACATTTTGATTTCATCCTTTCTTTCCGGAAAAATCCGGATACTGTAACTATGCAAGGTACATTTTACTATTTTTTTCCTCTGTTTTCAAGTACTATTTATGAATTTTCTCATTAAACAGGCTTTTATGGGAAAGATAAAAGGGTATTACGTTTTGGGCTCTGCAAACTTATACGCAAAACGCTCTTTGACTCACACCTGTGAGTGAGAGACCTTTTGCACTGATGTTACCTTAAATTTGACAATCCGATACAAGAAAAACGCACATTCCTCCTATAAAACCACAAATAAATAAAGGAGATTTTTCATGGCCAAAAAAATTGCAATCACAACCGAAAGCGCCGCAGACCTTTCAAAGGAATATCAAAAGAAGTTTGATATTCGCGTCATACCGATGACGGTTCTTATCGGCGACGAAGAATTCAAAGACGGGGTAGACATTACACCGACCGAACTTTTTGAAAAAAGCGAGCTTTACTCGTCCGTACCCAAAACGGCCGGCATTTCGCCGCATGAATATAAACTTGTTTTTGAAACGCTCACCGAAAAGGGCTTTGACGTTGTTCACGTTGCGCTCGGCGGAAAAATTTCTTCCTGCTTTCAAAACGCTCTTTTTGCTTCAAACGGTTTTGAAAATGTTTTTGTTGTTGATTCGCAGAACCTTTCCGCGGGAACGGCTCTTCTTGCGATTGAAGGCGCAAGACTCAGAGAAAACGGCGAAAAGGCCGAGGATATTGCAAAAAAGCTTGAAACTTTGCGCCGAAAAGTAAACACAAGCTTCATTCTTGAAGACACGGAGTTCCTTCTCAAGGGCGGGCGGTGTACAAAAGGAGAAAAACTTGCCGCGGACATATTCTCGCTCAAGCCGACAATTAATATTGACGGCGGCTCACTTTCGGTCGGAAAAAAATTCCGCGGAAGGGATCTCACCGCGCAAAAAAAGTATATCGAAGAAAAACTTTCCTCGTCGGAACCAAAAAAGAAAAATTGCCTTCTTAATTACACCGCCTTTTCAAAAGAGGAAGTTGAAGAACTCGTTTCTTTCACGAAGGAGAAGGGCGGTTTTGAAAACGTGATTGTCAATGAGGCGGGTTGCTGCATTTCTTCTCACTGCGGAAAGAACTGCATGGGAATCATTTTTGAGGACGAAAAGTGATTTTTCAAAGGCTTCAAAGCGCTTTTTATATTATTTTTTCGTTTTCTGATGACAAAACGGAAAAAGTATGTTATACTTTATTGAATATTTGAATCCCCGACAAAGGAGAACCGCAAAATGAGTATTGCAACCGATAATATAAAAAGCGTTCTTGAGGGCCTTTCCGACAGCTTTTCAAAGCTCGGTTTTGAAAAAAAGACCGACTTCACCGAAGAAGAAAACGACGCTTTTGCCGTTTATGCCGGTGAAAAGGGCGCGCTTAAAATCAAGTATGAAAACGAAATCGCCGCAGTGTATTACGCCGATGACGAAGCCGCGCTTGAAGAGGGCGGAAAAAAGATTGTTGCTTCGCTCCTTCCCGAAAACGGCGACAACAGAGACGTGACTTATGTTGTCAACGAAATTTCCGATTGTCTCAACGAGCGCTTCGGAAAAAAAGCCGCGGTTAAAAAAGCCGCAACTTCAAAAGGACCGCAGACCGTTTCCAAAACGGCGGTAAAGAACGGCTCATATTACGACCCGAACACTCTTGCAAGCAAGCTTTGCCTTGTTTTCCCGGAGCTTCGCGAACCGTATAAGCAGAACATTTCCGATTACGGAGAATTCCTCGGCGAAAAATTCTTCACCGAATACGGAACCGAAAAGGTTATTTCCGCAATTAAGCAGAACAATCCGCAGACGATGAAAAAGCTCTTCCAAATTCTCAACGAAATTTATGAGGACGGAACGAACGACACTCAAAGCCTCATCGCCGTAACAATTCTCGGTGAACTCGGCAACGACCAGATCCTTCTCGCACGCTGCGTTGATTACATGAGTGAAACTCTTGCCCCGCCGGTAATTGAAGTCAACCGTTATCTTGCTTCCGCGGCAGGAAAAAGAGCAAGGAAAAAGCTTGAAAATCCCCCGGCATACAAGCCCAAGAAAAAGAAAAAACCCGGCTTTTTCGCTCAGATGATGTCCGGCGGAAACGGACAAATGCCCCCGATGTAACAACCGGAAAAAACAAAAAAGCAACCGTTTGCGGTGCAGCGTTTCACTGCACCGCTTTTTTTAATATAATTTCGGAGGATACATAATATGGTTGAAGCAGCCGAAAGAAAAGACTTTGAAGAACTTTTGAAGTTTGAAAACAAAACTTTTAAAATCAAATTTGAAGAAAAGGTTCCGAGGGTATACGCTTTTTCGGAAAGCACCGATATCCACGGCGTTTTCAAAGTTGACGGAAAAATCGTCGGCGGAATCTGCGTCTTACCGGGCGAATTTCGCTTCGGAAACGAAAAACTTGTGACCGCCGGAATCGGTTCCGTTGCCGTTTCAAAATCTTTCCGCGACAGGGGAATCATGAAGGAACTCATGGAGTTCGCCGGAAAAAGGAGCGAAGAACTCGGTGCGGATGTCGGCTATCTTTCCGGCTATCGCCTCCGCTATGAGCGGTTCGGCTATGTTCCAAGCGGAATAAAATATGTTTTTGAGGTTACCGACCACTTTGTCTCCCGGTGCAAAACGAAGGAGAACTTTTCTTTTTCGCCGGTTCAAAGCGAAAAAGATTTTGAGACGGCCGAACGTTTTTACAATTCGCTTCCGGCGCGTCATTTGAGAGAGCACGAAAAGTTCGAAAAACTTCTTTCAATGTGGTACAGCAAAGCGTTACTCGTTCTTGACGAAAACGGTGATGCCGTCGGATATCTGATTTATAAAAAGGACGAAAACGCAGTTTCGGAGCTGATTCTTTCCGATAACGCAAAGGCGAGGGACGTTCTTGTTTCCTTTGCAAGAGCAAAAAAGCTCAAAAATATTTTTGCCTGGGCGTGTGATTTTCAGCGTGAGCTTTTGAAAGAGCTTCTTTCCTTCGGCGAGCATTACAGAATTGATTGCGCGTGCAGTCTTAAAATCTTCAATTTCAGGAACTTTATCGAAAAGATGCTTCGTCTTCGCGTTTCGCTTTCTCCGCTTGTGAGCGGTTCGCTTGTTCTCAAAATCGGAGAAGAAACGCTTAAAATCACCGTTGACGGAAAGAACGTCTCGGTGACGGAAACCGAAGAAACGGCCGAACTTTCTTTTTCAAAAACCGATGCGACGATTGCGCTCACGAGACCCGAAAGCGCAACAACCGAAAATGCACTTTTCAATGCATGGGCTCCGCTTTGTCCGTTCGGAATTTTCTCCGTTGACGAGGTTTAAAATTGACTTCGGAATATTTAAAAAGGCTGTCCCGGCGAAGGGACAGCCTTTTGATGTTTTAACTTATCTCAAAACTTCAACCATTCTGTCGGGGAAGTTTCCGATGAGGGCGTCAACACCCATTGCGGAAAGGCGCTTGATGTCGTCATATTCGTTGACGGTCCAGGTGTTGATTTCGCAGCCTGCGTCGTGCATTTCCTTGACTGTTTCCGGCGAAAGGAAGCAGTGGATCGGGTGGCAGCACTGAACGCCGTTTTCGGCTGTGTATTTTCCGTAATTGATGAGCCAGCTTTCCGAAAGGAAGCCGCGTTTGATTTCCGGAGCGATTTTTTCACAGCGGAGAATCGAATAGTGGTTGAAAGAAGAGAGGATAATCTTCTTTTCAAGGCCGTATTCGCGGATCATGTCGATAACCTTCTGCTCAATTCCGGGATACTCAAAAATTCCGGTTTTGAGTTCAATGTTTGTGATGATGTCCGTGTCTTTGACGAGTTCAAAATATTCGCGAAGGGTCGGAATTTCGTTGAAGCCGTAAACGCCTTTGAAGCCTGCGGAATAGTCAAACTTTCTCAGCTCTTCAAAAGTCATGTCTCTGACGAGACCCTGACCGTTTGCGGTGCGCTTGATGTCTTCGTCGTGGATGATTACGAGTTCGTTGTCTTTTGTAAGATGAACGTCAAGTTCAATTCCGTCGCAGCCGATTTCGATTGCTTTTTTGAAAGCAAGCATTGTGTTTTCGGGATATTTTCCCGAAAAGCCTCTGTGACCGTAGATTTTTGACATTATGAATCACACTTCTTTTATGAGATTTTTTGGAAAAGAGCTTTCTTTTCCGTTCAATTGAATTATACACGGAATTTCAAATTTTTCAAGGGTAATCCGGCCTTGTCCGGCGATATTTTTTGTCCGGATTCAAAAAAATCCTCCTTCTTCGGCGCCGGAGAAAACAATTTTGTTGACTTTACCATAGTAACGTGATAAAATATCGGCATAGAGAAAAGAATTTTGGGAGGGCTGTGAATGGGCAAAAACACAATTCAGGGAAAACTTCCGTTCGGCGAACGGGTCAAAAAAGCAATCGGCGTAAAAGGCGATTTCAAAACGGCGATTTTGCCGATGATTAATTACAGCTGGGCGAATATGTATCTTGCCGGCGCGGGATACATTATCAGTATGTATTACATGGTCTTTTTGACCGATGTTGTTCATCTTTCGCTTGAACTTGCCGGCGTTTCAATCATGATTGCAACTCTTTGGGACGCAATTACCGATCCGATCATGGGCATCATCACCGACAGAACGCGCTCAAGAACCGGACGTCACCGCAGATATCTCATGTGGGGACTTATCCCGATGGTGATTTCATACACAATGATGTGGAACGGTTTCGGCCTTGACGGAAAAGCTCATCCAGGCGCAACAATGGCATATTTCACGGTTACATACATGATTTATAAAACCGCATACACCATCATCGGCGTTCCGCACACGGCAATGCTTCCGGAACTTGCGCCCGATTACGATTTGAGAACTCAGTATAACTCGATGGGATATCTTTTCAATTCCGCCGGAATGGTTCCCTCGTTTGCAATCACCGTTATGATTCTCAGCCTTTTCGGTTGCAACAACGACATCAACTCGAGTGCAAAGGCACCGTTCCTCATTGTCGGAATTGTTCTTTCGCTTCTTTATTGCATTGCGGTCTTCCTCACTTACCGTTCGGTCAGAGAACCGTCCTCGCTTGAAATGGTCAATCCGCCGCTCGACATAAAGAGTCTTTTGAATGAATACGTTCAGGTTTTCAGAAACAAGTCCTTCAGACAGTATTTCTTCATGAGCGTTGCTTATCAGTTTTCAACCGGATTTTATAACAACACAAAAGTTTATTACATCAAATATCTTGCGAATCAGTATTCGCTTTATGCCGTTCATAACGCAATCGCAGGTGTTGCGGAGGCTGCGGCTTTTCCGCTCAATTATGCGCTCACGATGAAGCACGGAAAGAAAAAATGCGGAAATATCGTCACGCCGCTCATGGTTGCCGGCCTTGCAATCGGTCTTTTCATGCAGCCCGAAGGAAACGGAGCTTCAAAGTACCTTTGGATCGGACTGATGATTCTCAGCATGGTTCTTTATCCGTTCGGAATGAGCGGACTCGGCTTTGTTTCAACGAATGTTTTTCCCGACCTTACCGACGTTGACGAAGCAATCACCGGAAGGCGCAGAGAAGGCGTTCTTTCAACGTTCAACACTCTCATCAAAAAGAGCGTCGGCGGAGTTATGACCGCACTCGTCGGTTTTGCTCTCGGCGGATTCGGCCTTGTCACCGGCGATACCGTCACGGAATACGAAAAGGCCAACGGCTCGCTTTATCCGCAAACTTCAACCGCCGTTTTCGGCGTCCGCGTTTGCGTTGCAATCATTCCGATTGTTGCCGCCGTTATTGCGCTTTATCTTCTTCAGCGGTTTAAAATGACGAAGGGTGACCACACAATGATCCGCGCCGCTGTTGCGACGAAACATAAATACGGTGCGGTTGAACTCACCGAAGAAGAGAAAATCGCCTTCAAAGAGGTTTCCGGTCAGGATTTTGAAAACACATGGCTCGGCCAAAACGAAGGCTGCGCAGAGCCGCACGGGCTTGAAACCGACTTCAACGGAGAATATGTTATTCTTCTTGAACTTGAAGAAGAACGAAAAAGGCTCATCGAAGAGCAAAAAGCCCGCGAAGAGGCCGAAAAGGAATCAAAACTCAACCTTCAAAATTAATTAAAAGGAGAATCGGCAAATGGATAAGAGAATTGACATCACTCAGAAAGAACCGGCAAAGAAAGAGAAAAACTTCAAAAACGATTTCAAAAAGTTTTTGTTTTATTTTGTTCAGTGGACATGGGGACTTCCCGTCAACCTCATCGGCGGAATCGTTTTTCTCATTTGCACAAAAATCCTCGGAAGAAGATATCAGAAGTTCGGCTATGCGAGAATCACTTACCTTCCGTGGAATCAGGGCGGTCTTTCGCTCGGACTTTTCATCTTCATGCGTGACCAGCACCCGAACAAAAAGTGGACATACAACACCCGTATTCATGAATACGGCCACACATGGCAGTGCCTTCTTCTCGGCCCGCTTTATTACATCGTAATCGCTCTTCCGTCCGCAATTTGGTGCAACTGCTTTGAAGGCTACAGAAAAAAGAACAATGTGTCTTATTACAAGCTTTATTGTGAAAGTTGGGCGAACGCATGGGGCCAGAAGTTTTCAAAAATGCAGATGACCGATTTGACGAAATAATTTTTTGGCGAACGGAGGCGGAGTATGTCGGCGCTGACAAAACAGGCAATCTTTTCCTCATTTTTGAAGTTCCTTGAAGAAAAGCCGTTTGAAAAAATCACTGTCAAGGACATTGTCGATGATTGCAAAATAAATCGAAAAACGTTTTATTATTACTTTTCGGATATTTACGCAATGGCCGACGAAATGTTTCGGACGCGGATCGACGAAATCAGAAAAGCTTATTCACCGGAAGAGCACACATGGGACGACGTAATCATGGAAGCGTGCGATTATATGCATAAAAACAAAGCCGTCACACTCAGGGTCTTTCGGTCAATCGGCTTTGAAAAAATGAACGATATCATTTTTGAAACGTGTCGGGAATGCATTCCCGAGTTCATGAAAAAAACGGCGCAGGGACTTTCCGTCAAAGAAGAGGACATGAATCTTCTTCTTGATTATTCTTCCGCAACGGTTTCCGGCGTTGTCACACGTTGGCTCAGAGACGGAATGAAAACCGTTCCGCAGGAAATGATTGAACGTTTCAAAAAAATTGTGAGCGGAACAATGCGTCTCAGCCTTGAAAACGCCGCAAAGCTTTGAAAAGTTTATCGAAGGGTTGCCGCAGTTTTTGCAGCAACCTTTTTTGTTCCGACGTCGTAAACCGTGAAAATTTTTGCCATGACTAAACATTTCGCAGTGAAGTTCTGTGAGACTTCCGTCAAAAATATAAGAAAAAATTCCGAAACCTTTCCCGGAAAGGAGCAGTTATCAGATGAAAATCAATATCGTTCCCGAACCTCAAAAGACCGAAATTAAAAGCGAAAAAATCGTTTTCACCCTCACGCACCTTGCGAAAATCACCGCAGACAAAGAGAGCGAAAAGGCATATCGTTCCCTTTTGCGCTTCATTGAAAAGGCATATGAAACGGAATTTCTCGGAACGGGAAAGGAAAGCGTTGAACTGAAAGTCTCTTCCGATATCAAAGAAAAAGAGGGCTACCGCCTTTCGGTGAGCGAAAACAAAGTTCTCATTGAAGGTGCGGACGAAAGCGGAGTCTTTTGGGGCGTTCAGACATTTTGCGAACTTCTTTTTGAAAACGACCGCTCGCTTTGCGAACTTGAAATTTATGACTTTCCGCTTTTTTCAAAGCGTGCGTTTATGCTCGATTGTTCAAGCTGGTTTTTCACAACGGATGCCGTGAAGCTCTTTCTCGACGCAATGGCAATGCATAAGCTGAACGTTTTTCATTGGAAGCTGACCGGCGACGCCGGCTGGCGGCTTGAACTTTATGATAATTTTCTTCTTTCTCAAATCGGCGGCTATCGCGCGTTTACGGGACTCGGAAAAGTTCCTCACGGCGGGTTTTATTCAAGAGCGGACACCGAAGAAATTCTCGCCTATGCAAAGGAACGGTGCATCACCGTTGTTCCGGAAATTACCGTTCCCGACCGAACAACCGCCGCAATTTCGGCTTATCCGTTTTTGACCTGCTTTGAAAAGCCGACCCTCGTTGCAACCGACTTCAAAGAGAAAAAGACCGCTCTCTGCCTCGGAAAGGAGAGCACATATGATTTTCTTTCCTCCGTGCTTTCCGAGGTTTCGTCCGTTTTTGAAAGCGGAGTTGTTCACCTCGGCGGAGAAAAAATCGAAAAAGCGGATCGTTCCGGCTGTCCGTACTGCGAGGAAAAAATGCGCTCTCTTTCACTCAAAAGCGAAAACGGGCTTTATGATTATTTCCTTTCCCGCGCGTGCGAAACCGCAAAATCGTTCAAAATGAAACCGGTTTTCCGCCTCGGAGAACTCCATGTTCCCGACGGCGCAATCTGTGACTGCGAAAGCGACGTGAGCGCAGAAAAAGCAAAGGCTCTTTCCGTTTTGTGGATTGATTCAAGATACAACCTTTCTCTTTCGGGAAAAGAGCTTTCGGCGAAGGATTTTTATGAAACGGAAGCGGAAAACTCCGCCTTTGGAATCCAGGCGCTCCTTCCGACGGAGAACGTTCCGTCGATGAAAAAAGCCGGTGAACTTCTTTTTCCGCGGCTCGGCGCATTTTCCGAACTTGCCTGGACAAAAAAAGAGAACCGCAGCTTTGAACGGTTCGGTGAAAAACTTGACGATTATTTCCGGCTCGTTGAATTCCTTCCGTTTGACCACGCCAAAAAGTACGGTTCAAATTCGTTCAAAAGAGCGGCGGAAAAAATAAGAAACAGGTTGAAAAAACAGTAAAAAAGAAAAGCTGTAATTCACGGCCCGTCGTCTTTTGATGTTATCCGTGAATCACAGCTTTTTAATTTTGATTTTACTTTTTTTGGGTCTGCGCCGAATATGGCGATTTCTTATTGCTTTTTGCATTTGAAAATTACATTACCGACTTGATGAGGGCAACAAATTCTTCCCAGAATGACTTGAAGTCAATTCTTTTGAAACCGTCAATAATGAACTGGAGAACATCGCTGAAATTCATGCGTTTTCACCTCGCTTTTCCGAAAATAAATCAATGTTTCTTTTAACTTTGTTAACAAGTTTTGTCTTGTTAATGCAATATTAATATTTTTTGCTTAAACGAAACTTAAAAAACGATATCGCAGAAGGAAATATTTTTCGTTCTGCGATATATAAAGCTTTTTCTTTTTGCCGAAGACTTATTCGATTCCGTCAAAAAGATTTCCGTCGTCAAAATCTTCTTCGGTTTTTTCCCCGTCGGATTCCGGCTGAACGTTGTCGGAATCGCTTTCTTCCGAATCGGGGGTTTCGTCGCTTTCGGGATATTCGTTTTCGTCCGAATATTCTTCGTCATAATCTTCATATTCGGCAATTCTCTTTTTCCCTCTGAATGCAAGGCAAAGGGTGAGAGTGAGAATGAGCGCAAGGGCAACAAGGCCGAGAAGAATGAAGAGGAAGTTGTCAACAATGGCTCTGATGAACTTTCCGAAGGAAGGAACGGTTTTGACGATTACGCCGAGAACGTCGCTTTTCTGAACGGCGGCCGATGAAACGGTGTAATATTCGTTTCCGCTCACGTCGGTTTTTTCGGCCGTTTTAACTCCGAAGGAGAAGGAGCGAAGGTCGCGGTTGATGAAGATGACTTTTTCGCCGTCCTCAATCGAAGTTTTCTTTTTGCAGATGATGAAGTCGTTTCCCTTGACTCCGGCGTCCTCATAGCTGTTCGTCGCCGAGAAGAACATATATCCGGCAAGTGAACGTTCGCTGTTTACCGTGAAAACGCAAACGCCGGTGAGAACGGTTGAAAGAAGGGTAAGAACGAGAAGAATGCTGAGAATGACTTTTGCAAAAGTCGCTCCGGCGGAACGCTTCGGCGGTTCAATTCCGCCGAACTCAAAGTCGTCTTCGTTTTCGGTTCTTTCAAACGGTTCCCCGTATGAATCGTCGCCGTAATCATCATAGGAAGGCGCCGGTTCGGAAATGCTTTCTTCCTTTTCCGGAATCGGGTCGGCCTTTTCGGGCATATCGGTGAAAAGGGGAGAAGAAGGCTTTTCGGTTTCTTCAATCAGGTTCGGCTGAAGTGAGGGCGCGGCCGCTTCTTCTTTTTCCTCGGTTTTTTCGGCCGGAATCGAAGGTTCAAAGTGAGTTTCGGGAACGAAAGCGTCCGATTCCTTTGTCTCCTGCGTTTTGCGTCCGAAAGTCGGTTCGTGTTTTACAACGGGAACAGGTTCGGAAATCGGTTCAAAGGCTTTTGCTGTCGCAATCGGAGCTTCGGATTCCTGCGGAAGAACGTTGTCCGAAATAATATCTTTTGAAGCTTTCTTTTTTCCCTTTCTTTCGTTTCGCTCATTTCTGCGGCTTTTGAAAAGGTTTTTTCTTGAGGAAAACGTTTCGTCCTCGTCTTCTTCGTCGTCGTAGTTGTCGTTCATGATTTTTGCGTAATCGTTCATGAGACCGGAAAGATTTTCTTCCTTTTGCGGATCCATGCGGTGAACGGGTTTTTCCTGCGGCTTTTCGGGAGCCTTCGGCTGAAGGTCGGAAAGAGGAGCCGGCTTTTTCCTCGGTGCGTCAAAAGAAGAAGCCGAACGGGAAGGAGAAAAACCTTCGTTTGAAAACTGACGGATAAAATCGTCAACGTCGCCGGAAATTTCCTTCGGGTGAACCGGACGGTGAACGGTTTCGGAAGTTTTTTCGCGGGTGAAATTGAGTTCCTCGTCAAGAACTTCTGTTTTTAAAAGGGAGGAGCCTTTTTTAATCTCGTTTTCGGCCGAGATTGCCTTGCCGTATAAATTGTTAAGCTCATCAAGACTCTTTGGTCTGTAGCCCGCCAATTAAATCACATCCTTAAATTTGCTGCGTTGCTGTTCTTCGTGTTACTGAATTCCTTTTTCGAGAATGACGTTGATCATCTCGTTGATGCTTTTCAGGTTTTTCATGATGGTTGTGTTTTCCGTTCGGATTTCAACCGAATTTTCCATCGCCTGACGAACAATGTTTCTGCTTTTCTCGTTTGCGTTTTCAATGATTTCCTGCGCCTTCTGTTCGGCGTTTTGCTTAACCTTGTCAACGGTTGCGGTGAGCTCTTCAAAAACGCGTCTGATGACCTCGTTTTGATTGTTTTCGTCAATCGTGAAATACATCCCGAGATCCTTCACGTTTTCTTCAAGCTTTTTGAGCTTGTTTTCCATTTCTTCGCCCCAGGCGATTGCGTTGTTGTATTCTGACTGAAGAAGGTCAATGTATCTGTCAACTTCACGGACGGAATATCCGTTTTCTTCAAGCGAAAAATTAATTTTTGCCATTTTTTATCCTCCCGATAATAAAGGCTTTTCGTCTTTTCTTTCCGAAAAACCTGACAATATTCGATTCTAATCAACCATACGTTATAAATTATACTCTATGCCGCGCCAAAATTCAACACTATCGGAACAATTTTTACATCTTCGTAATCTGCGCTTCACAGATTCTTTTTTCAATTTCGGTGTTTTGAAAAAACGGCGGGAGAATATAAAGAAAGCCGCCGTAATTTTAAACCGCGGCGGCTTTAGGGGTGTTGAAAAAATCAATAATTGTCGGCTTTGACTTCAAAATATGCCTGAGGGTGAGCGCAGACGGGGCAAACTTCCGGCGCGCTTTTTCCGAAGCAGACGTGGCCGCAGTTTGAGCAGATCCACATTTTGTCTCCGTCCTTTGAAAAAACGAGACCCTCTTCAATGTTTTCAAGGAGCTTTTTATATCTTTCCTCGTGTTCCTTTTCGATTTTTCCGACGAGTTCAAAAAGGGTTGCAATGTTTTCAAAGCCCTCTTCTCTTGCGTCTTTGGCAAAATCTTTATACATTGAAGTCCATTCGTAATTTTCGCCGGCAGCGGCGTCTTTGAGGTTTTCTTCGGTTGATTTCACGCCGCCGGTGAGAAGTTTCCACCAAATTTTTGCGTGTTCTTTTTCGTTGTTTGCGGTTTCTTCAAAGATTTTTGAAATTTGAACATAACCGTCTTTCTTCGCTTTTGAAGCGTAGTAGGTATACTTGTTTCTTGCCTGGCTTTCACCGGCGAAAGCTGCGAGAAGGTTTGCTTCCGTTTTTGAACCTTTGAGTTCCATTTTTGATTCCTCCCGAAATTTTTTGAGTTGTCACTTAAATATATTAGCTTTTCAGCCTTCAAATATACTTTAAATTTCGGACAAAAAACTAAAAAAAGTAAAAACTCCGATTTTTTAAAAATATATTCTTCTGCGTGTGGAAATATCATTTTAATTGTGCTATAATGTGCAGAGCTATGCGTAATTATAGAACGACGGAAAACCGTCAAAACCTCAGACAATGGGAGGAATTCTTTTGAGAAAAACCGTTTGCGGTCTTGATATCAATTATATTTGCAAGGGCGAGGGCGAAACCGTTCTTGTTCTTCACGGCTGGGGTTCAAACGTCGGCGTTCATTCGGCGATGATTGACCTTCTTGCCCAAAAATATCGTGTCATTGCCCCGGATATGCCCGGCTTCGGCGAAAGCGAAGAGCCGAACGAGCCTTGGTGTGTTGACGACTACGTTGATTTTATTCTTGAATTTTTGAAGGATTTCAATGTTTCAAAAATCAATCTTCTTGGCCATTCGTTCGGCGGAAGGGTAATCATCAAACTTTGCGCGAGGGAACTTCCGTTCAGCGTTGAAAAAGTTATTCTTGTCGACGCGGCGGGCGTCAAACCCGAAACTTCGCCCGAACAAAAACTCAAGCAGGCCGTTTATCACAAAACGAAGTGGATTTTTTCAACTTCGCTCGTCAAAAAGCTTTGTCCGACCCTTCTTGACGATCTTCGGAAAAAGAGCGGTTCGGCCGATTACAACGCCGCTTCCGAAACAATGAAAAAAACGCTCGTCAACGTTGTCAACGAAGATTTGTGTGCCCTTATGCCGTCGGTGAAATGTCCGACCCTTCTCGTTTGGGGAAGACTTGACACGGCAACTCCGCTTTCCGACGGTCAGACAATGGAAAAGCTTATGCCGGAAAGTGCGCTCGTCATTCTTGAAAACGCGGGTCATTTTTCGTTCCTTGACCAAAGCGCCCAATTTTTGAGAATACTCGCTTCGTTCATGAACATATAAAAACGGAAAGGAAAATTCAAAATGAATCTGATTTTATTTTTGTCGTGCGTTGCCGCTTTCCTGATTCCGACGGGATTGGCTCTCATTGATTCAATGCACTTTTTTCAGCTGAATTCGTATCGTTTCAGCACCCATTCAAAATGGATTTCGGAAAACTTCAGCAAGTATCTTTCTCATTATCTCTTCTCTGTGATAATGATGATTTTCTCGCTTCTTTCTTACCGCGTGGACATCAAGATGGGTCTCATGACGCTTTTCTTCCTCATTGCGGCGTTTGTCGAAAGACCGAAAAAAGCGAAAAAACCGCTTGTTTATACCGCAAGGGTTAAGCGTATGTTTGTAACTCTTGCCGTCCTTTTTGCGGCAATCATTACCGCTTCGGCGATTCCGCTTTTCAAATCGAACCACGAAAGCATTGCCGTTTTCGTCGTTGTTTGCATTTATGCGCTTTCTCCGTTTTGGGTCCTCGTTGCGAACTTCGTCAACGTTCCGATTGAAAAGGGAGTCAACAGACATTACACAAACGACGCAAAAAGAAGGCTTGAAGCCTGTCCGGACCTCAAAATCATCGGAATCACCGGAAGCTACGGAAAAACGAGCGTAAAATATTATCTCAACACGCTTCTCCGCGCGAGATACAATGTTCTCATGACGCCGGAAAGTTATAACACTCCGATGGGTGTCGTCAAAACGATCCGTTCATCGCTCAGGGCAACCCATGAGGTTTTCATCTGCGAGATGGGCGCAAAATGGGTCGGAGACATCAAGGAACTTTGCGATATTGTTCATCCGCAGCACGGAATCATTACTTCGATCGGACCTCAGCACCTTGAATCGTTCAAAACGCTCGACGCCGTCAAGAACACAAAGTTTGAGCTTGCGGACGCGCTTCCGGAAAACGGAATGCTTTTCCTCAACAATGACGACGAAAACATTCGCGACCACGGCTCAAACCGTCCGTTCGTTTCTTACGGAATTACGAACAAGAGCGATTACACCGCTTCCGACATCAGCGTTTCCGAACGCGGAACAACCTTTACCGTTACCGGTCCCGACGGAGAAAAGGAAAACTTTTCAACCCGCCTCATAGGCCGCCACAACGTTCTTAACATAACCGGCGCAATCGCCGCCGCAAACAAAATGGGAATTCCCCTTTCGGAGCTCAAAGGTCAGGTCAGACGTCTTGAATGCGTTCCCCACAGACTTGAACTCAAAAAGAAGAACGGCGTAACGCTCATTGACGACGCATACAACTCAAATCCGAACGGAACAAAGGCCGCGCTTGAAGCCCTTTCGCTTTATGACGGATTTAAGATTCTTGTCACGCCCGGAATGGTTGAACTCGGCGAAAAGCAGGAAGAACTCAACCGTGAGTTCGGACGGAACGCTTCAAAGGTTTGCGATTACGTTGTTCTCGTCGGAAAGAAGCAGTCCGTTCCGATTGAAGCCGGCCTTCTTGATTGCAAGTATCCCGAAAAGAAAATTTATATCGCCGACACGATCGAGGAAGCGCTCACCCACGTTTATGCGCTTTCGTCCCTCGGCAAAGAAAAGGTTGTTCTTCTTGAAAACGACCTTCCCGACAATTATTAAGGAGGATTTGAAAAATGCGGATTAAAGTTGGCGTAATGTTCGGCGGAAAAAGCGTTGAACATGAAATTTCAATAATCTCCGCCATTCAGGCCATCGCCTCAATGGACAGCGAAAAATATGACGTTATCCCGATTTACATCACGAAAAACAACGAGTTTTATGTCGGTCCGTCAATCGGCGAAATCGAAAATTACCGCAACATCCCGGCTCTTCTCAAAGAGAGCACAAGAGTTATTCTTGTCAATGACGGCGGTCTTGTAAAGCTTATAAAATATCCGGCAAAGCGCTTTTCTTCCTCATATGTTGATTACATTGACGTTGCGTTCCCGATCGTTCACGGAACGAACGTTGAGGACGGAACGCTTCAGGGCTTTCTTTCAATGCTTGACGTTCCGTATGTCGGCTGCGACGTTGTTTCGTCGGCCGTGGGAATGGATAAGTACGTTATGAAAACCGTCCTTAAGGACAACAACATTCCGGTTCTCGACTGCCTTTGCTTCAACGCAAAGGAGTATGACCGCGACAATGACGCTGTTGTTGACGCAATTGAAAAAAGGATCGGTTATCCGGTAATTGTCAAACCGGTAAATCTCGGTTCGTCAATCGGAATTTCAAAAGCCGAAACGAGAGAAAAGCTTTTTGATTCGCTTGATATGGCTTTCTGTTACGCAGACAAGGTTCTTGTTGAACGCGCGGTTCAAAACCTCAAGGAAATCAACTGCTCCGTTTGCGGCGATTACGAACACGCCGAACCTTCGGAATGCGAAGAACCGGTCAACAGCGACGAAATCCTTTCCTTCAGCGATAAATACCTGAGTTCCGGAAATTCCGGCGGCGCAAAGAGCGGAAAGCTCGGCGGAGCAAAAGTCGGCGGAAAACTCGGCGGCGCAAAATCGGGCGGCGGAGCAAAAAGCGGAATGGCCTCGCTCAAGCGAAAGATTCCGGCCGAAATTACCGACGAGCAAAAGAAGACGATTCAAAAATATGCGGTTGACGCTTTTAAGTGCCTCGGCTGCAACGGCGTTTCAAGAATCGACTTCATGATGGACACAAAGTCCGGAGAAATTTTCCTCAACGAAATCAATACCATTCCCGGTTCGCTTTCGTTTTATCTTTGGGAGCCGGTCGGTGTACCTTACACAAAGCTTCTTGACAAGATGATTTCCCTGGCTCTCAAACGTGAGCGTGAGCAGGAAGGAATTACCTATGCGTTTGAAAGCAACGTTCTTGAAGGTGTATCCTTCGGCGGCGGGGCAAAAGGCGCAAAGGGCGGAAAGTTCGGCGGAGCGAAAGGCTCAAAGATGTGATTTATCGTCGGAAAAATGAAACGTTGAAGCGATTTTCAGGCAAAACAATTATAAAAATTTTCGGGCGGCTCATTGCCGTCCGATGTTTTTTTCAACGGATAATAGCGGAAATAGGCAAAAAAATAACCGCATCGTTTTTCGATGCGGATGATTTTCAGATCATTGCAAGTTTTTGCTCGATAATGTCTTTCCAACTGTCTGCGCTGTTTATGCCGACAATCGGGTCGCCGACAATGTTTCCGTCGCTGTCAACGAAGTACGTTACCGGAACGTTGTAAATATTTTTGCAAAACTCCGTGAGAGAGTCGTTTGTGATGAGATATGAATAATCGGCGTCGGCTGCGCTACAAAGTTTTTTCGCCGTGCGAAGGGCGTTTTCGTTCACGCCGTCGCCCTCGTTGATGTCAAGAACAATTCCGAGAAAACCGACGTTTTTAAGCTCTTTTTGAAGCTGAGAAAGAGCTTTGAGTCCAACCTCGTTTGAGTCGCCCCAAGTTGCAAAAACGTTGACAACGGTGAGCTTTTTCTTTGAAAAAACTTTGCTTGAAACCTTTGCACCGAAAATATCTTCCGCTTCAAAGGAGGGAAAAGCTTTCTTTTCGGTTTTCTTTTCCGTTGTTGCTTCGGTTGTGCTTTCCGATGTGCTTTCGTCGGAAGGTTTTTCGGTCTCATCGTTTTTTGAAGAAGGCTCGTCGGCTTTTTTTGACGTGCTTTCGGATGAGGAATCCTCAGCATTTTCGGTCTTTGAACTTTCCGTTGAGTTTGCGGCGCTTTCGGTTGTTGCGTCTGGTTCGTCCTTTTGGCAGGCGCAAAGAACGCCGAGAGCCAAAACGAGAGAGCAGAGAACGGCAATTGCTTTTTTCATAAGTATATATCTCCTTTAACTTTGATTTTTACTGTGACTTAGTCTGCTATCGGAATTTTACCACATAATTTTTTTTCGGTCAACCGAAACTTTGTCGTTTTTTCTATTGACAGCATTTTTAAATATCGTATAATTATCAGTGTCGTATACTATGTTAAGGAGGACTTTAAAAATGAGTGAAGTTATTGTTACAAACGACATAAAATATGTCGGAGTCGATGATCATGAAATTGACCTTTTTGAAGGCCAGTATATCGTTCCGAACGGAATGGCATACAATTCATACGTTATTCTCGATGAAAAAACAGCCGTTCTTGACGGTGTTGACGGGGCATTTTCAAAGCAGTGGATTGAAAACATCAAAGCTGTTCTCGGTGAAAAAGAACCCGATTATCTCGTTGTTCATCACATGGAGCCGGATCATTCCGCAAGCATTGCGGACTTCGTTTCGGCCTTTCCTCAGGCGAAAATCGTTTCAAACGCAAAAGCTTTTTCAATGATGGAAAACTTTTTCTCCTTCCCGCTCGATGAAAAGAAGGTTACCGTTCAAAACGGTGAAACCCTCTCGCTCGGAAAACATTCGCTGACGTTTGTTTTTGCGCCGATGGTTCATTGGCCCGAAGTCATGGTCAGCTATGACAGCAAAGACAAGGTTCTTTTTTCGGCCGACGCTTTCGGAAAATTCGGTGCGCTTGACGCCGATGAAGATTGGGACTGCGAAGCAAGAAGATATTACGTCGGAATCGTCGGAAAATTCGGCGTTCAGGCGCAGGCGCTTCTCAAAAAAGCGGCGGAACTTGAAATCAAAACAATTTGCCCGCTCCACGGTCCGATTCTCAAAGAAAATCTTGAGCATTATATCGGAAAATATCAAATCTGGTCCTCGTATGACGTTGAAACAAAGGGTGTTATGATTGCGTATACTTCTGTTTACGGAAATACGAAGAAGGCGGCCGAAATTCTTTGTGAAGAACTTAAAAAGCGTGGTTGTCCGAAGGCATTCACAGTTGATCTTGCAAGAGAGGATATGGCCGAGGCTGTTGAGGACGCTTTTAGACACGAAAAGCTTGTTCTTGCAACAACAACATATAACGGTCAGTATTTCCCGTTCATGAAGCACTTCATCGAACATCTTGTTGACCACAATTTCCAAAAGCGCACAGTTGCGTTCGTCGAAAACGGAACGTGGGCGCCGACGGCGGCTAAGCTCATGAAGACCGACCTTGAAAAATGCAAAAATCTTACCTTCTGCGAAAACACGATAACCGTCCGTTCGGCGGTGAAACCCGAAACCGAAGAGGCAATCAAAAAACTTGCCGAAGAGCTTTGGGCATGAAAAGAAGAGAAAAGCGATCGCCGAATTTCGGCGGTCGCTTTTTTATGTGAGTTGTTTTTTTGCGGTACTGTTTTAGGTTGGTTCTTTAACCGCACGGTTTCTTTTGAATCTACACCCGACCGCTCCGCTTTAACTTTGTCCGAATTTTTTTGTAACAGGACAATTATTGCAGCACTTTTTCTTGGCGCCCTCCTGTGAGGGAGCTGTCGGCTCTGCCGACTGAGGGAGAAAATTTTCCTACGCTACGGCTTATTTTTTTGAGGTTGTTTCTTTAACCGCACAGGTTTCTTTCAAATTTACATCCGACCGCTCCGCTGGGGGTACTTTTGTCGGTTGATACAAAAGTACCCAAAAAATCGCCTTGTTGGTACGCCGCATTTGGAAACCGAATTTCCCTTTTGCGGGAGAAAAAGGGAAATATCGGCTTCCGATGCGGCTACAACGATTTCGTCTGCTAATCTCACTTTTAAAAAAACACCAATCCACTATTATCTTTAAACCACACTCTGTCATGGTTTTCAGTCAAAGAAAACTAAAAAGATTGTTTTTGCCTTTCCTTCTTTCCGCGGATTTCTTGCAATTGATTTTTAGGTTCTGCCTTAATTTTTCATAGTAGGGGAGTCTCGCGAGGCTCCCGTTTAAACCT
>JAUNFH010000024.1 GCA_030525185.1 Clostridia bacterium | reverse complement strand
TAAATCGGCGGCAAAGTATATTTTGTTTCATGATTTTTTTGATAAGCTTTCCAACTCTTTCAAGCAATGCAAAAATAAAGTTGAGATGAACAACTGCGTAACCGAGACTTTGGGGCCACCTTACGGCAAGCTGAGAAACGTACGGCGAACCCGAGATATAGGAAATCCAATAGGAATTGAGAAGAAAAGAACAGCACGACTGAACAACAACAACCGAGATGATTGCTTTGATCGGCTTTATCTTTCCTTTCAGAAGAAATCCCCAAATTATTCCCGTAATGACTGCAGTGAGCGTAAAACCGGGAAAATATGTTCCGGTAGGGAAGAGCAATGCTCCGATAAGGTCCCCGGCACCGTAGACAACGGCGGCGCCTATTGGTCCGTAAAGGTTTGCGGCGAGCATGACCGGAATGAAAGAAAATCCGAACTTCATGTTCCACATTTGGATTGACAGAAATCTCGATAAGACAACCTGCAACGCTGTAAGCACTGCGAGACACACGAGAGTTTCAAGGGCGTTGATACTTCTTTTTTTCAAGAAAAAAACCTCCTTTTTTCCTCTCGCTGAAGAAATAAAGGAAGTCTGAACCGCAAAAATCATCCGGGCGGAAACAATGCTCGCGGCTTTCGTTCGATTATGACAACAGCGGGATGCGACCGTTTCACCGCAGGACGAACCATTTCGTTTCCGGAACAACTCCCCGTTTCCGGAACACTGAAACGCAAAACGGTCTACTCTGTTATTTTTTTGCGACGATTTAAGCTGCCGCAAAGCTTGCGAGAGATACAATATCACACGATTAGATGTCTGTCAACAAATTTTGAGAAAAAACATAAAGAAAGTAAAAAATAATGCTTGACAAATCGCTTCGAGTTTAGTATAATAGCAAAGCTGTAAAGCAAAACGTCTTTACACTCTCTGTGGGAGGGAAGTTTGAATGGCAAAGAATCTTGACGTAACGCTCCTTTTTGACATTTACGGAGAAATGCTTACAGACAAGCAGCGTGATTTCATTGTTTATTATTATGAAGATGATCTTTCGCTTTCCGAAATTGCTCAAAACGAAGGAATCACCCGTCAGGGCGTCAGGGACGCCATTAAACGAGCGGAAAGCCAGCTCTTCTTTTTTGAAGAAAAACTCGGACTCAAAAAACGCTTTGATGAACTTCGTGACGGTCTTGACGAAATCAATAAAATGATTGAAATTATCAACGAAGTTAACATGAAAACCATTCTTTCACGCGAAATTAACGACGCAACGACGCGAATCGGCGTCATCACAAAAATGATTTCCGAATAATTACAAAGGACTGATATAATGGCATTTGAAGGTCTTTCAGAACGGCTCGAAGCCGCTTTCAAACGACTGAAAAGTAAAGGTTCGCTCACCGAAGCCGACGTAAAAGATGCCATGAGAGAAGTTCGTCTTGCTTTGCTTGAAGCGGACGTTAACTATAAAGTTGCGAGAGATTTCACAAAAACCGTTACCGAACGCGCAATCGGCGCAAAGGTTATGGAGAGTCTCACGCCTTCTCAGATGGTTATCAAAATCGTCAACGAGGAATTGACGAACCTCATGGGCGGAACGAAAGCCCGCCTTAATACCGCAAACCATCCGCCGACAATCGTAATGATGTGCGGACTTCAGGGCTCCGGTAAAACAACTCACAGCGCAAAGCTTGCGCTCATGCTCAAAAACCAGGGACACAGACCTCTCCTTGTTGCCTGCGACGTTTATCGCCCGGCGGCAATCAAGCAGCTTCAGGTTGTCGGCGAAAAAGCCGGAGTTCCCGTTTTTGAAATGGGACAGATTAATCCCGTTGAAATTGCCAAAAACGCTGTCTCGCTTGCAAAAGATCACGGTTACGACTATGTTTTTCTTGACACCGCAGGCCGACTTCATGTTGACGAAGAACTCATGAATGAGCTTAAAAACATCAAAAGCGAAGTCAAGCCGCATGAAATTTTGCTTGTTGTTGACTCAATGACGGGTCAGGATGCGGTTAACGTTGCTTCTTCGTTCAACGACGCATTGGGAATTGACGGTCTTATTCTTACAAAACTTGACGGTGACACACGAGGCGGTGCGGCGCTTTCCGCAAGAGCCGTTACCGGAAAGCCGATCAAATTCGTCGGTACGGGCGAAAAGCTCGGCGACCTTGACGTTTTCCACCCGGACAGAATGGCTTCGAGAATTCTCGGAATGGGCGATATGCTTTCGCTCATTGAAAAAGCCGAACAGGAGCTTGACGAAAAGAAGGCAAGAGAGCTTGAACAAAAGCTTCGCAAGAACAAGTTCGACCTTAATGACCTTCTCGATCAGCTTCAGCAGATGAGAAAGATGGGTTCGATTAAGGATCTTCTCAAGATGATTCCCGGAATCGGAAGAAAGATTGACGACGTTGAAGTTGACGAACGCCAGTTTGACAGAATGCAGGCGATTATTCTTTCAATGACGCCGGCCGAAAGAAAAAAGCCGGACATCATCAATCCGTCGCGCAAACGCAGAATCGCCGCAGGTTGCGGAATGCAGGTTGAAGACGTCAACCGGCTTCTTGCCCAGTATCGTCAGATGCAAAAAATGTTCAAGCAGTTTAACGGAAAAAGCAGTAAAAAAATGCGCCGTAAAATGATGAATATGCCGGGAATGAACGGCTTCGGCGGTCCCGGAACTCCGGGGTTCCCGATGTAATCCTTTATGTAAACAACACGCCTTAAATCAAATAAACATAATGCGTGTTCAATAAATTTTTATTTCATATATTTTTGGAGGTAACAAAAATGGCAGTTAAAATCAGACTTCGCCGTATGGGTGCAAAGAAGGCACCGTTTTATCGTGTAGTTGTTGCGGATTCAAGATATCCCCGCGACGGACGTTTCATTGAGGAAATCGGTTATTACAATCCGATGAAAGAGCCGGGTGAAATCAAAATCGACGCTGAGAAGGCTCAGAAGTGGATTGCCAACGGTGCTCAGCCTACCGATACCGTTAAGGCTCTTCTCAAAAAGTGCGACATCATTAAATAAGTTTGGAGGTACTCGCCTTGAAAGAGTTACTCGTTACAATCGCGGCCGGTCTCGTTGATGAGCCGGAAAAGGTAACTGTTGACGTTGACGATATCAACGATGAAGGCGTGATTGTTTATCACCTTCATGTTGCTGCCGACGATATGGGCAGAGTCATCGGAAAGCAGGGCAGAATTGCAAAAGCTATCCGAACTGTAATGCGCGCAACCGCCAACAGAAATGATCAGAAGATCATGGTTGAAATTGACTGATAAAAACGGGAGTCGGTTTTCGGCTCCTGTTTTTGCTTTTTTCGTCCTATTTAGATTATTTTCGGCTATTGACAGAACTTTATAATAAGTGTTAAAATAGCAGACGAAAATAATAATGGGGGTAAATGAAATGAATAATATAAATGAACTTTATTCGCTTTGGCGCAAAAATGCGCTTTCCGATCCGGATCTTCAAAAAGAGCTTTCGGCAATCGAAGGAAAAAGCGATGAAATCAATGACAGATTTTACAGAAACCTTGAATTCGGAACTGCGGGACTGCGAGGAGTAATCGGAGCGGGAACAAACAGAATGAATGTTTATACCGTCAATCAGGCAACGCAGGGTCTTGCTTCTTACCTTCTCAGCGAATATGAAGCTCCGTCGGTAGCAATTGCCTATGACTCAAGAATAAAATCGACCGATTTTGCAAAAAGTGCGGCAGGCGTACTCGCAGCTAACGGTGTTAAGGTGTATATTTATCCGGAGCTTGTTCCGACGCCGATGCTTTCTTTTGCAGTAAGAGAACTTCACTGCAAAGGCGGAATAATCATTACCGCAAGCCATAACCCTGCCGAATACAACGGCTATAAGTGCTATGACCCCGAAGGTTATCAGATGACTGACGAAGCTGCGGCAAAGACATATGAATTCATTCAAAAAACCGATATGTTCTCCGGTGTCAAGACACTGGACTTTGACGAGGCGGTTGAAAAAGGTCTTGTTGAATATATCGGTGACGACATTGTTCAAAAGTTTTATGACTGCGTTGAGAAATGCTGCCTTTCAAAGGACATCACGGCAAAAACCGACCTCAAGGTTATTTATACGCCGCTCAACGGAACCGGAAACAAACACGTCAGAGCTATGCTTAAAAGAATCGGAATCAAGAATGTCAGCGTAGTTAAAGAACAGGAGCTTCCGGACGGAAACTTCCCGACCTGTCCTTATCCGAATCCGGAAATCAAGCAGGTTTTTGAATGTGCAATTAAAATGACGGAACAGGAAAAGGCCGATTTGCTTCTTGCAACCGATCCGGACTGCGACAGAGTGGGTATTGCTGTTCTTGACGGCGGCGAATACAAGCTCATGAGCGGAAACGAAGTCGGTGTACTTCTTGCCGAATACCTCCTTTCAAGAAGAAAAGAACTCGGAATTTTGCCCGAAAACGCAGTTGTTGTCAAGTCGTTCGTTACAACCGACCTTGTTGACGTTGTCTGCAAAAAGTACGGCGCATCGGTTAAAAAACTTCTTACCGGTTTCAAGTACATCGGCGAATACATCACCGAACTTGAAGCAAAAGGCGAAGCTGATCGTTTTGTTGTCGGAATGGAGGAAAGCTACGGTTATCTTTCGGGCATCCATGCAAGGGATAAGGACGCTGTTGTGGCTTCAACTCTTATTTGTGAAATGGCCGCCTATTATAAAGATAAAGGCATAAGTCTTTATGAAAAAATGCAGGAAATTTATGCCGAACACGGATATTATCTCAACAAAGTCGAAAGTTTTGAATTCAAAGGCGAAACCGGAATGGAAAAAATGGCTTCTATTATGGAAACTCTTCGCAACGACAGCGTTTCTTCAATTGCCGGCTATAAAGTTCTTGAAGCTTCGGATTACAAAAAAAGCGAAAAGGTCAATACCGAAAACGGAAAAACCGAAAAAATCGAACTTCCGAAATCGAATGTTCTCGCCTATGCGCTTGAAGGAGCAAACGGAGTTATTATCCGTCCGAGCGGAACGGAACCAAAAATCAAGGTTTATTTCACCGGAAGAGGAAAGACAGAAGAAGAAGCGGAAAAGATTTTCACTTCGCTTTCCGACGATATGAAACAATATCTGAAATAAAATCAAAAGGAAGGTGAACATTTATGTTCCCGAAAAAAATGGTAAAAATTATCTGTCTGATTCTTGCCGGATTGATGATACTCAGCGGCGTTGCCGTTCTCATTCAGGTCTTTGCGGCCGATGTCTCGGTTGCAACTTCGGCGGTCGTTCCGAAAACGGGCGAAAACGATCTTGACACAATCGTTCCGATTGCACTCATTGCCGCTGCGGTTTTGGCGATTGCGGCGTGCTTGATATTGCCGAGAATCAAAAAGAAAAAATAATTATCAACAGAAATCAAAAAAATGCCGTTGTTTTGTCAGCTTTTTACAAAACGGCGGCATTATTTTTTAACTTTCGGTCGGTGATTCGCTCTTGTAAATAAATGTCTCAAGTGATAAAATATAGTGTCTGATAACATAAATATATACCTATGACAGGAGAGGAAAATTATGAAAAAACTTATTTCCGTTCTTCTTTGTGTTGCAATGCTTTTTTCGTCCGTTTGCGTCGCAGTGGCAGGCTTTGACAAAGAAGAATACAACGGTTACCCCGTAATTGTTGTTCCGGGTTACAGCTCTTCGGGCCAATACAGAATTGATGAAAACGGGAACAAAATTCACGTTTGGGGCGTTGATTATGAAGAAATTATTGCCGCTCTCTTCAAAAATATCGTTGAGGTCGGAATTGATCTCGGCTCACTTGCAACCGGTGACGGAAAAAAACTCGGAAAAACAGTCGGAAGAGAGTTTGTAAAGCTTTATTATGACATGGCATGCAACCCCGACGGTTCGAGTGTTTATCCGCTTCAGAGATACTGCGTCACCGCAGAGGAAAGCAACAGAGCCGAAATGCTCAAGAAGTATGACGGAGACCTTATTTATCAGCATGAAACCGAAATTATGGGTGAATATGCCGAATATATAGGCGACGAAAATATTTACAATTTCAACTGCGATTTCAGAATGGGCGCGCCTTTCTGTGCAAAACAACTTGACGAATTCATTCAGTCGGTTAAGGAATATTCCGGAAAAGACAAGGTAAATATTTTTGCAGTTTCTCACGGAGGCCAGGTTACTGGAACATATCTCACTCTTTTCGGTGAAAAAGGCGATGTTGCAAACGCCGTCATGACTGTTCCGGCGCTTGGCGGAGCGGGACTTGCTTATAACATTCTTGCCGACAACATTGAATTTGACGAAGAAACACTCTTCCGTTTTGTCGAACACGGAATGATGTTTGAAACCGATTTCAATTGGCTCGTTCGTGCTCACGAACTTGGTTTTCTTGATGAAGTTCTCAACACGATCACGCCATATGCGCGCCAAATCATCGGATATTGGGGAAGCATCTGGGATTTCTGTCCGACAGAGTATTACGAAGAACTTAAAGCAAAGCTTCTTGACCCGACCGAGAGCGCAGAGCTCATTGAAAAAAGCGACTACATGCATTACAGTGTTATGACCGACTTTTCAAACGGCTTCAAGCGCGCTCAGAAAGCCGGAACGGCAGTTTCGATTGTTGCCGGATATGACAACAGAATCGTCACCGGACTTAATGAAAGCTCGGACGGAATAATAACGATTGCTTCTTCAACCGGAGCTACCGCAGCACCTTTCGGAAAGCGTTTCAACGACGGTTACACACAAAAGGTTGACACGGGATTTTATCAGGTTTCGCCTTCAATGACCGTAGATGCTTCAACGTCATATCTTCCCGAAAACACATGGTTCGTCGAAAATTTTTATCACGGAATGATTTATAAAGACGTTTACACGGCGGAACTTCTCAAGACGCTTCTTCTCACCGATAAAATCAAAGACGTTCATTCTTCCGCCGAATATCCTCAATTTCATGCGACTACAAATAAATCCCATTCGGTTCACGCATTGTTTAACAAGAGTACGGAGGGTTACGTTAACTCCGATGATACAACGGTTATTATTAAAAATCTTTCCGAAAAATACAAGATGAAGATTGCCGGAATTTCAACACGCGGAATCGACCTCAAGTTTGCGAATTCGGCTTTTTCAAAAGTTCTTGCTCCGGGTGAGAGCATTGAAGTGAAGTTCAGCGGAAAGATTCCGGAAATTTCCCGTGTGAACTTTGATCTTGTTGTCGATTATGTTCTCCTCGGAAGCGCAACTCCGATGGGCGAAAGACTCTTTAATTTTACGGTTATGAACGGTGACTCCGTGGAATATGACAGCGAAAATCCGTATGTTTCGGCTGATCTTCCCTCTGATTTCGGAAAACTTCTTGACAAAAATACTTTGAATATTTTAGACAAAACAGGAAGCAGAACGTTCTTTGAAATGCTTTATAACATAATTATACCGTTTGCAAAATATATTATTGAGTTTGTGAAATCAGTTAGCAAACACTGAGTTTTGCAAAAACCGCCGGTCTTTAAGGCCGGCGGTTTTTTGCTTTCCTTATTGATTTGTCTGATTAAATATGTTACTATATATTAAATCAGACAAATACACCGTATTTGACGTTTAAGGAGAAATGTACATGATAACGGATAAAAATATTGTTCTTACAGGATGTAACAGCGGAATCGGCCTTGAAGTTTTGAGAATACTTACCGAAGGAAACAATCGGATTCTCGCCGTTGACAAAAACATTGACCGTCTCGGCGGATTCGACGAAAGAAAAGTTATAGCGATGCAGATTGACGTTTCTTCAAAAGAAGCAGTTGATGAAATTTTTGAAACCGCGCTTGAAAAACTCGGTTCAATTGATATTTTTTATGCAAACGCAGGTTATCCGTATTACGAAGAATTCAATTATGTTGATTGGGACAGAGTTTCGGCAATGTTTGAAACGAATGTCTTTTCTCCGATTTATTCATACCAAAAGTATGTCAGGTATCTTGACGGAAGAAAAGGAATTTTTGCAATCACGATTTCTGCAATCGGAAAAATGGCGATGCCGGGCTTTACCGTTTATTCCGCGTCTAAATTTGCAATGCAAGGATTCCAGGAAGGCATAAGGCTTGAACTTCCGGAAAACGTTCAGCTTACCTGTCTTTATCCGGTTGCAACCGACACAGGATTTTTCAAAGCCGCAAATGAAATTGAATTCAAAAAGCCGTTTCCCGTTCAGCAGCCGACCGTCGTTGCGAAAAAGATGGTTGAAGGCATTGAAAAGGGAAAGAAAACCGTCAGTCCCTGTGCTCTTTTCGGCTTTGCCGAGCAGCTCATGAAATTCGCTCCGTTTGTAAGAAACATTTATTGGGGACTCGAAAAAAGAAAGTTCGACGAATTCAAAGAGAATGTTAAAAAGCTCAAAGTTAACAAGTGAGGTATACGATGGAATATAAAATTCTCAAAAGCCCGATGAAAATCGGAAATGTTGAAATTAAAAACCGCGTTGTTCTTCCGCCGATGCTCATGGGATTCGGCCAATTTGACGGAAGACCTACGGAAAAAATGATGGACTATTACGAAGAGCGCGCGAAAGGCGGAGCAGGTCTTATTATAACCGAAATCACGCGTGTTAACGACAAGACCGGTTCTGCGGCCTTCGCTCAGCTTGCTGTCAGCCATGATTACCATATTGCACCTCTTGCCGAGATGGCAAAACGCATTCAGCGCCACGGCGCAAAGTTTTTTGTTCAGCTTCATCACCCCGGAAGGCAGAACGTCGGTCTCCTTGTCGGAACGGTTCCTCTTTCAATCGAAGCCGAAAAACTTACAAAGGGTGCATACGGAAAACTTCTTTATAAACTCACCCCGGCAGTCGGACCGATTCTTTTGAAGTATGACATTGTTCCGTCGTCGGTTGCACCTTCAAAATGCGAACCCGCATATTTTGCCGGCGGACGTGTCAGGGCACTTACCCACAAAGAAATTCTCGAACTCGAGCAGCAATTCATTGACGGCGCAATCCGCGTTTTCAAAGCCGGATGCGACGGTGTTGAACTCCACTGCGCCCACGGTTATCTTCTTCAGCAGTTTCTCAGCCCTGTGACCAATCATAGGACCGACGAGTACGGCGGTTCCCTTGAAAACAGAATGAGGTTTATTCTTAATATAATCAAAGGCATTAAAACCGAGTGCGGAAAGAACTTTCCGGTAATTGTCCGCCTTTCTGCCGATGAATGCTATTCGATGATCGGACAAGAAGGAAAAGGATACGATCTTAAAACAGGAATTGAAGTTGCAAAACGACTTGAAAAAGCGGGTGTTGATGCAATTGACGTTTCCTCCGCCGGATATGACACTTTCAATTACTGGCTTGAACCGGTTTCATTTGAACCGGGCTGGCGAAAATATATGGCAAAAGCGATCAAAGAAGCCGTTTCGATTCCCGTTCTTGCGGCGAATCTCATTCGTTCTCCCGAACAAGCCGAACAGCAGCTTGAAGACGGTGTTCAGGATTTCGTCTGTCTCGGAAGACCGCAAATTGCCGATCCGTACTGGACGGAAAAAGCTTTGAACGGAAAAACAATCAGACGTTGCATTTGTTGCCTCAACTGTATTCAGTCAATGCAAGATAATGCTTATATTGGCTCCCACGGTGAATGCTCCGTCAATCCGTTCGTCGGTCACGAAAAAGAAAAACTCGTCAAAAACGGAAACGGACTTAAAGTTTTTGTGGCCGGTGCAGGTCCGGCCGGTCTTACCGCAGCCGACATTCTTGCAAGAAGAGGCTTTGACGTAACCGTTTTTGAAAAGAGTGACAAACCCGGCGGACAGCTCAAACTTGCCTGCGTACCTCCCAAAAAGGATAAAACCGCATGGTTTACCGAGGATGCGTATAAAATCTGTCTTGAAGACGGCGTAAAGTTTGTTTTCAACAAAGCTCTTGATGCCCAAACCGCAAAGCAGGAAAATGCTTATGCCGTTATTTCGGCGACGGGAAGCAATCCGATTAAACCGAATTTCGGCGGCAGTCATAACGAAGATTCGGTCTTTACTTTTGAAGATATTCTCAGTAAAAAAGTTAAGCTTGAAGATTGTAACGTTGCCGTTATCGGTTCGGGACTCACCGGCCTTGAAACTGCGGAATATCTTGCTTCAAACGGTTGCAAGGTTACGATTATCGAAATGGAACCCGAACTTGCCCCGGGAACGTGGATGCAGCACAAAGACGATATTCTTCCGAAGCTTGAAAAAGCCGGAACTGTTTTCAAAACAAGCGAAAAACTTTGCGAAATTGAAAAAGACTGCATAGTTACCGAAAACATAAAAACAAAAGCGAGAAGCAGAATTAAATGCGATAAAGTTGTTCTTTCTCTCGGCTCAAGGCCGGACAAGACGCTTGAAGAATCTTTGAAGGACACGGATATCCGCGTCTTTGCCGTCGGCGACTGCACAAAAGCCGGAAATATTGCGGCCGCAACGAAGAACGCGTATATTGCGGCAACGACGCTCTAAAATGATTTTTAATCGCACAAAATTTATTCGCGGCTTTTGTTGACATAACCCGTTCAATGTGGTAGAATTCTATAAATTAAACGCCGCGCTTTCGCAGTCCTTTCCGGTTGCGAAGCTCGGCGATTTTGCAAATTTTAATGACTTATTATAGGAGGAGCATTATGGCAATTTTTATCAATGAACCGTCTCACACTTTTAATGAGTATCTTCTCATCCCCGGTTATTCATCGGACAAGTGCATTCCCGCAAACGTCAGCTTGAAGACCCCGCTTGTAAAATTCAAAAAGGGAGAAGAACCTTCTATAACTATGAATATTCCCATGGTATCCGCCATCATGCAGTCGGTTTCGGGTGACAGACTCGCGGTCGCCCTTGCAAAAGAGGGCGGCGTTTCGTTTATATACGGCTCTCAGAGCATCGCAGACGAAGCCGCAATGGTATCAAGGGCAAAGAACCATAAAGCCGGGTTCGTAACGAGCGATTCAAACGTTTCGCCGGACGCAACTCTCAGCGATATCATTGCACTCAAGGAAAAAACCGGTCATTCAACCGTTGCCGTGACCGAAGACGGAACCGAAAAAGGAAAGCTTCTCGGAATTGTAACAAGCCGTGATTACAGAGTCAGCAGAATGAGCCCGGAAACCAAAGTCAGCGAATTTATGACTCCGTTTGAAAAGCTTGTTTTGGCAAAAGAAGGAACCAGCCTCAAAGAAGCAAATGATATCATTTGGGACAACAAGCTTAATTCTCTTCCTATAATTGACGACAATCAGCGCCTTTGCTATTTTGTTTTCAGAAAAGACTATGATTCGCACAAGCAGAACCCGAGCGAACTTCTTGACGCTAAGAAACGTTATGTTGTCGGCGCGGGAATCAATACAAGAGATTATGCCGAAAGAGTTCCGGCTCTTATCGAAGCCGGAGCAGACGTGCTTTGCATTGACTCTTCCGAAGGTTTTTCGGAGTGGCAAAAACTCACAATTGCATGGATCAGAGAACATTACGGCGAGAGCGTAAAGGTCGGTGCGGGAAACGTTGTTGACGCCGACGGCTTCCGTTTTCTTGCTGAATGCGGTGCTGACTTCGTCAAAGTCGGAATCGGCGGCGGATCAATTTGTATCACCCGTGAAACAAAAGGTATCGGCAGAGGCCAGGCAACTGCTCTCATCGACGTTTGCAAGGCCAGAGACGAGTATTTTGAAGAAACCGGCGTTTACGTTCCCGTTTGCTCCGACGGCGGAATTGTTTATGACCATCATATTACTCTCGCTCTTGCAATGGGCGCCGATTTCGTAATGCTCGGAAGATATTTTGCCCGCTTTGACGAAAGCCCGACGAACAAAATCAGTATTGGCGGAACATACATGAAGGAATACTGGGGCGAAGGTTCGGCAAGGGCAAGAAACTGGCAACGCTATGACCTCGGCGGAGATAAGAAACTTTCGTTTGAAGAAGGCGTCGATTCTTATGTTCCTTACGCCGGAAGCCTTAAAGACAATGTTGCACTTTCTCTTTCAAAGGTGAAGTCAACAATGTGTAACTGCGGTGCACTTTCAATTCCGGAACTTCAGAAAAAAGCAAAGATTACCCTCGTTTCCGCAACCAGCATCGTTGAAGGCGGCGCGCACGACGTCGTTCAAAAAGACAAAACCGGTGTAATCAAATAATTTGTTTCGGTGATTCCAATGAAAGTTATTAATATCTTAAAAGACAGCAAGCCTTCGCTTTCTTTTGAAGTTTTTCCTCCGAAGAAGGAAACCTCCTTTGAAAACGTTGAACGGGCCGTCAAAAAAATCGCCGCAATAAAACCTGCGTTTATGAGCGTAACTTACGGAGCAGGCGGCGGAACAAGTAAATATACCCTTGAAATTGCAAAAAACATCAAAGAAAAATACGGCGTTGAAACAGTTGAACACCTTACCTGCGTCTCTTCAACGAAAGAAGTTGTAAAAAAGCAGATTGAAGCAATCAAGGAAAGCGGCGTTGAAAACATCCTCGCCCTCCGAGGTGATATTCCCGCCGATATGCTCGACTGCGACAGAAGCCTTTGGGCATACAATCATGCAACCGAGCTTATCCGCGAAATCAAAGAGGCGGATGAAAATTTCTGCGTCGGTGCGGCTTGTTATCCCGAAGTTCACCCGGAAAGCCGAAACAGCAAGGAAGACATAAACTTTCTTAAAGCAAAGGTTGACGCGGGTTGCGAATTTTTGACTACTCAGATGTTTTTTGACAACAATCTTTTATATAATTTCCTTTATAAGCTCCGCGAAGCCGGTGTAACCGTTCCGATTGTTGCCGGAATAATGCCGATCACCAAGGCAAGCCAAGTTGAGCGTGCGATAAAACTTTCCGGTTGTCATGTTCCTCAGCGTTTTATCAGTCTCGTTGACCGTTTCGGCGGTGACGAAGACGCAATGAAGCAAGCCGGAATCGCTTATGCCACCGATCAGATTATTGACCTTTTTGCCAACGGAATCAGCAACGTTCATGTTTATTCGATGAACAAACCGGACGTTGCCGAAAAGATTTACTCAAATCTTTCTCATATTATCGGTAAGAGCTATGAATGAAATTATAATCAAAAATTATAAAGAAATTCCGATTAACGAGCGTGAAGCTTTCAGATATATGGGCGTCCGCAATCCGGATGAACCGATGAAAAAGCTTTTTGCCGAATGCGTTACGGAAAGCGAAAACGTTTTCACTTTTAATGTTTGCTACGGTGAATTTCCGCTTTCTTGCAATGAAGATGAAATTGACCTCGGTTTCGGAAAGACTAAAAGCAAAGCGCTTTCAAAAAATCTCGCTTCATGCGAAAGAATAGTTCTTTTTGCGGCAACAGTCGGCCACGGAATTGACCGATTGATAAAAAAAGAATCTCTTCTTTCTCCGGCGAAATCGGTCTGCCTTCAAGCGCTTGGCAGCGAACGCGTTGAAAGTCTTTGCGATTTTTTTAACAATGAATTGAAAGAGCAGTATCTACAAAAAGGCTTTCACCTGAAACCACGTTTCAGTCCCGGCTACGGAGATCTTCCTCTCGAACTTCAAAAGGCGATTATTCCGGCGCTTGATTGCACAAAGCATCTCGGAATCAGTCTCGGAAATAATCTTATGATGACACCGTCAAAATCGGTGACGGCAATCATCGGAATATATAAATGACAAGCAGGTGAACATTTTGGGCGTTCTTGAACTTTTAAAAAAGCAGTTTCTTTTTCTTGACGGCGGTTTCGGAACTTTTCTTCAAAAGGAGGGCCTGAAGCCCGGTGAGCATACCGAAAGCTGGAATCTCAGCCATCCGGATATCGTTCAGAGTGTTCACAGAAAATACTTTGACGCAGGAAGCAACGTTGTTTGCGCGAATACTTTCGGCGCAAACAGTTTCAATTTTCCTTCGGATGAAGAACTTGAGCTGATTATCAAATCGGCAATTGAGAATGTAAGAATTGCCGCAGAAAAATCAATCGGGAATCAGGAAAAATTCGTTTCACTTGACATCGGCTCTCTCGGAAAACTTCTTAAACCTTTCGGTAATCTTGATTTTGAAGAAGCGGTTTCTGTCTTTTCAAAGACTGTAAAGTTGGGGGTAAAATACGGAGCCGATCTCATCACGATCGAAACAATGAACGACAGCTACGAAACAAAAGCGGCGCTCCTTGCGGCAAAGGAAAATTCTTCGCTTCCTGTTTTTGTTACGAATGCTTACGGTGAAGACGGAAAACTTATAACCGGAGCCACTCCTGAAGCGATGGTTGCCCTTCTTGAAGGAATGGGTGCCGACGCAATCGGAGCAAACTGTTCGCTCGGACCGAAACAACTTGAATCGGTTGCAAAAAGAATTCTTTCCTGTGCTTCCGTTCCCGTAATTATGAAGCCTAACGCCGGAATGCCGAAAAGCGTTGACGGAAAAACAGTTTTTGACGTCGGCGCCGAAGAATTCAGCTGCGAAATGAAAAAATTTGCCGATATGGGCATAACTGTTCTCGGCGGTTGTTGCGGAACTGACGACGATTACATCAGACTCACAAAAGAAAAAGTCTCTTCTTCAGAATGTAAGAATATTGAAAAGAAAAATTTTACCGTTGTTTCTTCCTATACCCATGCTGTGAAATTTGGAAAAAAACCGGTCGTAATCGGTGAACGCATTAATCCGACTGGAAAGAAGCGATTTAAACAAGCTCTTCTTGAAAACGATATTGCCTATATACTCAGAGAAGGAATTTCACAGCAGGAGAACGAAGCTGATATACTTGACGTAAACGTCGGAATACCCGGAATTGACGAACCGGAAATGCTCAAAACGTCTGTTTTTGAGTTGCAAGGTGTCCTTGACCTTCCTTTGCAGATTGACACTTCGGATATCACGGCAATGGAAGAAGCACTGCGAATCTACAACGGAAAAGCAATGATCAACTCCGTCAACGGAAAAGAAGAAAGCATGAAAGCGGTTTTCCCGCTCGTAAAAAAATACGGCGGTGTTGTTACCGCACTGACTCTTGATGAAAACGGAATTCCCGAGACATCGGAAAAACGTTTTGAAATTGCCGAAAAAATTCTTCGCACGGCCGAAGAATACGGAATTGAAAAGAAGGATATTGTTTTTGATCCGCTTGCAATGACGGTAAGCGCCGACCCCAATGCCGCACGAATAACACTTGAGTCTGTTCGCGCAATTCGCGAAAAGCTCGGCTGCCACACAAGTCTCGGAGTTTCAAACGTCTCATTCGGTCTTCCAAACAGGGGAGCGGTCAACTCATCATTCTTTATTCTCGCCCTTGAAAACGGTCTTTCCGCCGCAATTCTCAATCCGGCAAGCGTGGATATGAAACGCGCTTACAAAACTTTTTGTGCGCTTAATAATCTTGACGAAGGGTTCAAAGAGTACATTGATTATTGTTCCGATAATTTACAGAATAATTCAACGAAAACCCTTCCGGCCGACAATGATAAGAGCCTTTCGGAGCTTTTAAGAAATGCAATTGAAAAAGGCCTCAAAGAGAACGCCGGAGAACTCTGTGAAAAACTTCTTTCCGAGAAGGAAGGTCTTGAGATTGTTCAAACGGTTGTTATTCCGGCACTCGACACAGTCGGAAAAGGATTTGAGGAAAAGAAGATCTATCTTCCCCAACTTTTGATGAGTGCCGAAGCCGCAAAATGTGCATTTGAAAAAATCAAAGCGGCTGTTTCCGTAACAGAAAACAACAATGATAATTCTTTTCCGGTTGTTATTGCAACCGTGAAAGGTGACGTTCATGATATCGGAAAGAATATTGTCAAACTTCTTCTTGAAAATTACGGCTATAACGTCATTGACCTCGGAAAAGACGTTCCGAAGGAAAAGATAGTTGATGCCGCACTTGAAAGCAATGCAAAGCTTGTCGGTCTCAGCGCATTGATGACAACAACCGTTCCCGCAATGGAAGAAGCAATTGAGGCTATTCACAAAAATGTTCCGAATTGCAAAACCGTTGTCGGCGGGGCTGTTCTGACGGAAGAATACGCCGAAAAAATCGGCGCGGATAAATATTCAAAAGACGCAATGGAAACGGTTCGCTATGCCGAATCGTTAAAAAATTGAATGAAATGAGGTTAGTATTATGGAAATCACATTGACAAAAGATAATTATGATGAAGTTGTAAATCACAGTGAACAACCCGTTCTTATTGATTTTTGGGCGACATGGTGCGGTCCGTGTATGATGGTTGCTCCGATTATTGAAGAAATTGCCGAAGAGCATGACGAAATCACTGTTTGCAAAGTCAACGTTGATGAAGAACCTGAGCTTGCCGAAAAATTTGAAGTCAGATTCATTCCGATGCTCGTTGCAATCAAAGACGGAAAAATCGTCAATTCAACAACCGGATACCATGAAAAAGAAGAAATTCTTGCGCTTTTGGGAGAATAAGGAATGAACATCAGACTTAATGAAAATGCCGATGTTGTCAGGAACGTAAAAGAAGGACTGAAAAGGACCGGCGGATATTGCCCCTGCATGCGTGAGCGAAACGAAGATACCAAATGCATGTGTAAGGATTTTCGGGAAAAGGTGAAAGATCCCGATTTTGAAGGATACTGTCACTGCATGCTTTATTACAAAGAAAAATGATTTTTCGGCGTCGTTTACGGCGCCCTTTTTACTTTTGACGCAAAAGTTCGCGATGACAATTATGTAATTCGCGAACTTTCAGATCACAAGAAATCCGCTTTTAAAATCAACGATTGTCCAAATGCTGAATAATATGTAAGACTTCGCAAATAATACTAACACACCAAAGCAGAAAAAGGGGTTTTTATATATGAAAGCAACGGGAATTGTTCGGCGCATTGACGACCTCGGAAGGGTTGTGATTCCGAAGGAGATCAGGAGAACAATGCGTATTCGCGAAGGCGATCCATTGGAAATTTTTGTAAGTACAGACGGAGAAGTGATTTTTAAAAAGTATTCTCCGATAGGTGAACTTTCTCCTTACACAAAACAATATGCCGAAGTCCTTTTCAGAACAACCGGACATGCGGCGGCAATATGCGACAGAGACCATGTCATTGCGGTTGCGGGAATTCCGCGAAAAGAAATTCTTGAAAAGCGGATTTCTCCTGTTCTCGAAAGCTATATGGAAAGGCGAAACAGTTATGTTTTCGGAGTAGGCAATGAAACACTCGCACTTTCGGATTCCGGCGAGAGAGAAATATATGTCATGTTCCCGATTATAGGTGCCGGCGATGTTATGGGCGCGGTTTTGCTCCTTTCGGACGGAAAGAGCGAAGCTCCGAGTCAGACCGATGTGAAACTCGTTCAGGTTGCCGCAGGATTTTTGGGAAAACAAATGGAAGAATGATTTCTGAGAGCTTTCGGAAAACGGAGGCTCTTTTCTTTTTGAAGCTATTGACATTGAAATATTCGGGTGATATAATTACTTCGGTTTTGTATCAAATGAGACAAGCATAAAAGGAGATGAAAAAATGAACGTCAGCGATAAGCTTGTCGAAAGGCTTTTAAAGCTTGATATTTTTTCCTCTCTTTCACCCCAGGTTTTGAAATCGGCGCTTTCATGTGATGAAACGGGAATTGTTGATTACAGGCGCGGAGAAATAATTTATTCGGGCGATTGTTTTCGTTCCTCTGTCGGATATATAATCAAAGGCGGAGCAAAGGTTGTCAAAAGCGAAAACAGCGTTATAATCAGCAAACTTTCCGAGAATTCACTTTTCGGCTGTGCAGCTCTTTTTTCGGGAAAAGATCATTTTGTCAATGAGATTGTTGCGACAAAAGACACTCGGGTCTTTTATATTGACAAAAGTGTAATTGTGAAACTGATGCAGCTTGACACAACTTTCCCGGTCAGTTACATACGTTATCTTTCGGACAGAATTCTTTTTCTCAACAAACGTATTGTCAATTTCACCGGCGGTTCTGCCGAGAGCCGGCTTGCAAATTACCTTTTATCGTGTTTTGCCGATTACAAAACCTATGAGCTTGACCGTTCGATGAGCCAGCTCGCTGTTTCCCTTGATATCGGAAGGGCGTCGCTTTACAGAGCCTTTGATTCGCTTGAAAGCGGCGGTGCCGTTGAGCGCAACGGGAAATACGTTCGGCTTGTTGATAAAGATACGCTCAAAAAATTTATTCAGTAAACAATTGCGTCACGCAATATTATAAAGAAAGGTGTGTTTCACTTATGAAAAACGCAAAACGTATTTTTGCTCTTTTGCTCGTTGCTTCAATGATTTTTGCTTTTGCAGCCTGCTCGGGAACAAAAAACGAAAACAATTCAACAACCTCTTCACTGGCCTCAAGTGAGTCAACAACCGAGTACACCGGCGAAAAAATTAAAGTTGCGTCGCTTAAAGGTCCGACCGGAATGGGCATGATCGAACTTATGGATAATTCCAGATATGAAGTCAATGCTGTTTCGGATCCGACGCAGATTGTCGGAATGATTTCAACGGGCGAAGTTGATATTGCCGCTTGTCCGCTCAGTCTTGCCGCGAATCTTTATAAAAAGACCAACGGCGGCGTAAAAATGCTCGGAATCAACACTCTCGGAGTTCTTTATATCGTAACAAACGGCGAAGAAATTTCTTCGCTCTCCGATCTTAAAGGAAAAACCGTTTATGCAACCGGTCAAAGCTCAACTCCCGAGTATATTCTCAACTATATTCTCAAAGTAAACTCACTTGAGAATGAAGTAAAAGTCGAATATCTTTCCGAACACAGCGAACTTGCCGCAAAAGTTATTTCGGGCGATGCAAAAATTGCTGTTCTTCCCGAACCGTTTGTTTCGGTTGCAACTTCAAAGAACGCAAATGTTAAGAGCGTAATCAGCCTCACCGACGAGTGGAAGAAAGCGAGTCCGGATACCGAACTTGCGATGGGTTGCGTAATTGCAAGAAAAGACTTCATCGAAAAGAATCCCGACGCTGTTAAGCAGTTCATTTCGGACAACAAGCAGAGCGTTGAAGACGTTAACCTTGATCCGTCATCTATGAGCGAAAAAATTGCGGATAAAGGTATTATCGATTCGGCCGTATTTTCGGTTGACAGCAATCTCTCCGAGAAAAAGGCAGCTGCAGCAAAAGTTGAAAAGGCGCAGGAAGTTATTTCACGTTGCAATATCGTTTTCATTGACGGAAGCGAAATGCAGAAAATTGCCGACGCAAACTTCAGTGTTTATTTTGAAGCCGATCCGACTTCAATCGGCGGTGCAATGCCTTCGGCTGATCTTTACTATGTCGGATAAAAAGTTCAAAAAAGTTTTGATAACTCTTGCCGTACTCCTGTTTTGGATAGGGGTATGGCAAGTTGCGTTTATGTTGATTGACAAAGAAATTCTTATTGTTTCTCCGTCCACTGTTCTTAAAAGACTTTTTGAGCTTTTGAAGACATCCGAGTTTTGGAAAAGTATCGGCTTCACATTTTTTAGAATAAGTTTCGGCTATCTTCTCGGTGTCCTTTTTGGAACAGCTCTTGCGGTTTTGACTTCGGTTGTTCCGTTTTTCAAAACGCTTTTTTATCCGATAATCAGCCTTGTAAAAGCAACACCGGTTGTTTCGTTTATCATACTTGCACTTGTCTGGATTAAGAAAAACGGCGTTCCTGTTTTCATAACTTTTTTGATTGTTCTTCCGATAATTTGGGCCAATGTCAGCGAAGGATTGAACAATACCGACAGATCCATGCTTGAAATGGCAAAGGTT
>JAUNFH010000023.1:9502-19718 GCA_030525185.1 Clostridia bacterium | reverse complement strand
AATTTGCCGATATGCTGAAAGACAAGTTTTAAGCGAATCATTAATATAAAAACCGTTTATCGGTCAGCCGAAACATTTTATGATTCTTTCAAAAACAGAAGCGTCCGTCTTTGATTTTTGACGGACGCTTCTGTTTTAAAAATGGAGAGTAATAAAGAGGAAAAGAGGAAAGCGAATTGAAATTAGGAAGCAAGCTTTTTTTCGTCGAAGGTGACGTTCTTTTTGCCTGCTTTTTTGTTGACGGTCGGAACTCCGTAGCTGTCAAGAAGGTCTGTGAGCTTTTTGGTGAACTTTTCGTCTTTGTATACGGTTGAAACCATGAGCTTTGCGCTGTTTTTGAAAGTTGACATTGCAATGTTGATCGGCTTTGTTTTCTGTTTTCCGAGAACGAAATAAGCGTCTTCGATGATGTCGTCGAACTCTTTTCCGAATTCAAGAACGCCGGTGTTTGTGAGCGTTGAGGTGAACTGGTCTTCTCCGAAAAGGGTGTAGCCGATGTTGAGAACGAATTTTTTAACCGAAAGCGGAAGCATTTCAAACGCTTTGAGCTTTGAGGTGGAAATGTTGCTGTATGACATGTTGAGCATATTCTCTTTGGTGAGATACTTTTCAAACTGTGCTTTGACGCTTTCAAGAATATCGTCGAAGTTTTTGACGTCGGATCTTTTTACGCCGACAAGAATATAAAGCGCACCGTTTCTGCTTGTGTCGCGACCTGCAAAACGTCTGATGTCAACCGGAACAGAGATTCGGACGGTTTTGTTCTTCGTCTTTTCGGTTTCAAAAATCGTGGCAATCTGAAGTGCACAAACAAACATTGTTATCGAAACGCCTTTGCGTTTTGCCGCCGCTTTGAGGTCGCCGAGCGAAACGTCAATGCACCGTGCGGAAAGAGGAGCTTCGTCCTGCTTTTTGAACTGAAAAGCCTTTGTCATAAAACGGCTGACGTTTTTTCCGCCTTCTTTGGAAAATTCTTCGTAAATATCGGAAAGGTCATAATTGAATTCGTTTTCTTCTTTGCCGCTTTCCGAAGCGATTGAAAGATGGTTGAGGTTCTTGCGGTAGTTTTCAAGAAGAGCTTTGAAAAAGCGTTCGCCGCCGTGGCCGTCGGCAAGGACATGAAAGAGTTCAACGGCAATCGTGTTTTCGTCATAAATAATTCTGACGAGCGGTTTTTTGCTTTCGAGGTCAAACGGTCTGCAGACTGGATAGATGTTTTCGACCAAAACTTTGTCAGATTCGGCTTTTGAAAGAACGAATCGTTTGTCCTTTTTGGCCAATGTCATGAAAAAATAAGGATAGTTTTTTCTCATTGTTTCGGTGGCTGTTTTGAGTGCGTTGAAATCGAGCGGCTTTGAAAGTTTTGCTTCAACTCGGTATACACTGTTCCAATCGTTTGTTGCAACATAGGGGTAGATGATTCCGGCCTTGTCAAGTTCAATATAATCGGTTATAATATTTTTGGGCTGTTTTATTGTTTTGGTTACGAATACCGGCATGACAGTCACTCCTTTTCGGCTTTGAGCCTTTTATAATTATCGGGGCCGGTCGTTTTTGTTCCGCCCTCGTTGTGCTTATATTCTGCCGCCGAGATTTAAACGCAGAATAAACCGGTTTTAAAACTAAAGCTAAATAAACTTTTCATCGGTTTAAATTCTGTTTAAAACCATGGTTTATATTGTTTGTTGCGGGGGAACTCCGCAAAGAAAAAGGAATCAAAGGGGTTTTTTCATGACCGTAAAAAAACGACTTGCCGTTTCAAATATTATAATGATTATTGCGCCGGTGTGCATAACGGCGCTTGTCGGTTTCTTGTGCCTTATTGCGGTTTATTTCACAATGCACAGTTCAAACGGCCTCGGCTTCAGTGATAAGAATAAGTTTTATAACACAATTCAGGTTGCGTCGGACGCAATGTACGAAGTTTTTGAACACGGCCGCGAAAACCGCCGTGAACGGCTTGACATAATGTCAACCTTGATTGACAAAAACTCAATGTATATGCTCGTTTATGAAAACGGAAAAGTTTTTTATGAATCCGGAAATGCATCGCTCAAAGACGATTCGCTCATGAACGCCGCAACCGACATTGAAACAAAAGCCTTTGTTTCCGACGACAACTGTCAGCTTTATTACTATAAGGCGGATTCCGGCAACGATCATTACGATCTTTTTCTTTTTAATACCGCAAGCCATACCGACAACGATTCGGTCAAAACGGTTTTGATTGTTTCGGTCGTTGTCGTTTGTTTTGCAATTCTGATTTCAATTCTGCTTACGAACCGCTTCCTGACAAAATTTGTTTTTAAAAAAATTGAGGAGCCGCTCGGCATACTTTCAAAAGGCGTTGAGGAAATCAGCAACGGAAATCTTGATTATCGTCTTGAATATGAAACCGAAGATGAGTTTCTGCCCGTTTGCAAAAACTTTAATTATATGGCAGGCAAGCTGAAACAATCGGTTGAACTTCTGCGAAAAAATGAGGAAAACCGAAAAGAACTTCTTCTTGACATTTCTCATGACCTCAGAAGTCCGCTGACTTCGATTCAGGCTTATGTTGAAGGTCTTTCGGACGGAATTGCAAACACGCCCGAAAAGCAGAAGAGATATCTTGAAACAATCAAAAGGAAAACCGTTGAAATTGAAAAAATGGTTTCGTCCCTTCTTTCCTATTCAAAGCTTGAAATGGAAGAATTTGAAACCGATATCAGAAAAATCAACATGGCTTCTTTCCTTTCGGAAGCCGTAAACAGCGTTTGGGAAGAATATCATCAAAGAGGACTTGACATTACCTTTGAAAAGAAAGCGGATGTTTCGTCGAAAATCGACGAAGAACTTTATCTCAGAGTTATAAGCAATCTTTTTGAAAACAGTCTCAAATACAAAAACAAACCCGTCGGAAAAATGCGTGTAACTCTTGAAGAAGAGGAAGGAACGGCAAAGGTCAGCTTTGAAGACGACGGTCCCGGCGTCGGCGAAGACCAACTTGAAAAACTTTTTGAAATTTTTTATCGTACCGATAAGGCAAGGAACAATCCCGGCTCCGGAAACGGAATAGGCCTTGCGTTTGTCAAAAAAGCGGTCGGAATAATGAACGGAAAGGTCAGAGCGGAAAAAAGCAAACTCGGCGGCCTTTCGATAATCATCATCACGGAGGAAGAAAAATGACACAAAAAATTCTTATTATCGAGGACGACACGGATATTGCCGAAGTTGAAAGGGACTATCTTTCAATCAACGGACTTGAGGCGGATATCGCCGAGGACGGAATTAAGGGCATTGAACTTGAAAAAAAGAACGGCTATATGCTCATTTTGCTTGACCTTATGCTGCCGGGAATCGACGGCTTCACCGTTTGCCGAAAGCTTCGCGAAATTACCGACGTTCCCATTCTTATGGTTACGGCGAGAAAAGAAGACATTGACAAAATCCGCGGGCTCGGGCTCGGAGCGGACGATTACATTGAAAAGCCGTTTTCTCCGAACGTTCTCGTTGCCCGCGTAAAAGCCAATCTTGCCCAATATAACCGTCTTAAAGAAAGCGATGCACAAAAGCAGACCGTAATCAATATCGGAGAATACAGCATCAATACTTCGACTCACCGCGTTTTCAAGCGCGGGTTTGAAGTTGAACTCAAAAACAAAGAATATGAGCTGTTTCTTTTCCTTGTGATGAACTGCGACGTTGTCTTTGACAAAGAGACGATATACGAAAAAATTTGGGGCTTTGACGCTTTGGGAGACACGGCAACCGTTGCCGTTCACATCAACCGCCTTCGTGAAAAACTTGAAGACGACCCTTCAAAACCAAAACACATTTTGACCGTTTGGGGAGTCGGATACCGTTTCAAAGATTAAGTGTTTATAACCGAACCGCCGCATTTTGAATTTTCAAAATGCGGCGGTTTAAGCAAAGATCGATTGAATGAGAAACGCAAATTTTGTCGGTTATCTGAATTTAAAAACAGTTTATATCTGTTTTATCGAGCGTTTAAGCGAAAGAATTATGCTTTAATCAAACAGAAAGGAGCTGTGTAAAAGAATGAACATTTCAAATTTTTTCAAAAAACTTTTATCACTGATTGTGGCTTTTTTAATCTCGCTCGGTGTAATTTCCGCTCCGTCGATACCCGAGGAGGGAATTAAGGCGGACGCAACGATTTTGTTTTCCGACGCCGATCCCGGCTGTGCCGCAGGAAAGGTCAGCGTAAGTTCAAATTTTGACGGAACGTATGACGTTTACTGGGGTGACGCAAACGGAGAAAAACTTTCTGCCGTTTCAAAGGACGGAAAAGTTGTTCCTTATTCATATTTCACCGATGTTGCCGTTGAAAAGGGCAGCGGCGAACAGACTCTCGGCGAATTCCTTGCAATTCCCGAAAACGCCGAAACAATGCTTCTTTATTACGGCGACGAACTTCTTGACACCGACGCTCTTCCGAAAGAAAAACTCAATGCATACGACGGAGAGCTTTATTCGTTCGGCGCTTTGAGCGACGTTCATTTCAACCGCTATTCAAGCAACTCCGACGATAACGCATCCGAAGCATTCCCCAATGCACTGAACTTTTTCAAAGAAATGGGAACTACGATTGTCGGTGTTTGCGGAGACCTTTCCTCGAGAGGCGAAAGCAGCGCATTTGAAAAATTCAACAGCTATGCTTCGCAGTACAGTTTTCCGATTTTTTCCTGCAAAGGCAATCACGATTGCTATGAAAAGTTTGATTACAACGCATGGAAGGCAAACATGAATCCGGGAGTTTATTCCGAAACAAAACGCGACGGCGTTCTTGATGTTGCAAGCAACGGCTATGATTTCGTCTACTCCGGAAAAGAAACCAAAGGCGACGTTTTCATTTTCTTCTCTCAGATTTCTTCAACCTATGCGCCGTTTGTAAGACTTGTTACGGACGAGCAACTTGATTGGCTTGCGGCTCAGTTTGAAAAGTACAAGAACGAAAGGGTTTACCTTTTCTTCCACACATTCCTGAACGCGCCGTCGGGAATCGGCGCCCTCGGCGAAGGCAACATTGTCAACGATTACGGAATTTCTTATGCACTTCCTTATTTCAAAGGCAATGAGGACGAAAAAAGATTCAGAAATCTTTTGACCGAATATAAAAACGTAACGTTCTTCAACGGTCATTCGCATCTTTCGTACGACATGCAGTCATATAATCCAAGGCTCAACATCACAGATTACGACGGAACGACCGCAACAATGGTTCACGTTTCAAGCGTGTCCGCTCCGAGAACAACGAGCATTAAAGATCCGACCCTCAAATCAAATCCCGGAACAATGAGCGAAGGACTTTATATGACGGTATATCCCGAGTATATCATTGTCACCGCCTGCGATTTTATCGGCGGAAGATTCCTCGCTTATGCAACATACCGTGTTGACAAAAAGTAATATATGCACATCAAAAAAGCAGGGCTGTTCGCTGTTGTTGCGGCGGCCCTGCTTTTGTTTTCAGATTTGGAGACGTTCAAACATTTCCTCGGACCTTTCCCAATCTATTTTCATGCGTTTCGGTTCTTTTTCGTCACGAGGATACAGACCGAAAAAAAGTGTGTCAATAACGCTGTCCATGATTACAACATTTTCATTGAAAAGCTGTTTCTGCTTTGCTTCGGAAAACGAATAGATTGTGTTTCCGAGTGCACAGTTCATCACGGTGTATGATTGAGCAACATAAAAAATGCGTGCAATTGCCCTTGAGTCGAGATTCGGCGGAGGAAACAAAGAAGTTTCGCAAATGTTTTCAAGGACGGAAATGTTTGTATTTCTGCATTCTTCGTAAATTTCACTGATTCGGTGCTTGAATTTTGAAATGTCGTTTCTGGTTACCGTCCAAAGTATGTCAATTGAGCCTTTTTTTTGAAGAAAGAAAACGTTTCTGTATATAAAATAATCATGAAGATTTTCCTGGAGGGTTTTGTTGCTCTTCGGCGTAAAGCGCAAATTGTGCGTTGAAAAAAGCCTTGCAATATATTCGCAACAGGCTATGTACAAATCGTCTTTTCCGCTGAAATGGTGGAAAAGCCTTCCTTTTGAAATTCCGTTGTTTCTGCAAATATCATTGAGGACGGCGTCTTCATAACCTTTTGTAACAAATTCCGGAATTGCGGCGTTGATTATCTGTTCAATGCTTTGCTTTGTTTTTTCTTCTTGTTTCATTTTTTAACCTCCGTGTCTTTCGGATGATTATATTATACAGGCTGTGCGCAGAGTTGTCAATAAAACAGACCGATATACAGTGGAAACAGCCCGACAAGTGAAAAAGAAAAACAGACCGAATCGGTTCGCTTTTGCAATTTGCGACAAAGCAAACTTCTTTGATTTATAATATAAGTCAATTGACAGCCGTGAAATCGAATGATATTATTTAGATAGATCGTCGGGATGATTTTTTCAAGCCGACGCTCGGAAACAGTCGCTCTGAAAAACAGACCGACAAAACCGAAAGGAGTAAAAAAGAATGAAAACAATGAAGAAAACAATCAGCCTGGTTTTGGTCCTTTGCATGTTTGTTTCGTCTCTTGCGGTGGCGTTTGTTGCATTCGCGGGAGAAGACGATGTAACGAAAGCTACCGAAGCAGTCAATGCATTGATTGCGGACAAAACGAGCATAACAGGTAGAGCACCGACCGATGAAGCAAAGCTTGAAGCTTACAAGAAAAAGCTTGCTCTTTATGATGCCGCTGTTTCTGCTTATAAGGCGCTTTCCGTTGAAGAAAAGGACGCTTTTGATGTTCAGCTCACTTTGAACATTCTTAAGGCGGTTACGGAAAGAGAGTCTTTTCTTATTAAAGAAGATTTTGACAGCAAACTTCCCGAAGGCTCAACTTGGAAGGACCAGATGAGTGCAATTGAGTCGAGAATCAGAGCGACCGCTCTTCTTGACGAAAAACTCGGTGAGCATCCCGTAAGAACTCAGACTCTTGAATTCGCAAACAAATATCTCGGAACGAAGCACAAGTGTAACGACGGGAAAGAATTTGCAATTTCATCAAGCTCCAATTTCACAAAGTATCCGGAACTCATTCCGTATGCCAAAGAATATATTGAAGCTTATAAATCGGCTCCACAGCTGGTTCGTATGTATCTTGACGGATACAGCGCGTCTTTCGCTTCCTTCTCGTCAAATATTGTCGGCTCGGTATTTTCCGATGTAATTAAGATCACCGGAAAAATTAACCTTGCCGAAAATCCGTTCGCCGGAACAGGAAAACCAACCATTACCAACAAAAAGCCGAATGCAAAAAACTATGCCGGCGGAACAAGCGACCCCGAGTATATTGCGGCTCTCAATCTTTATCTTGCAGATAAGAAAACCGTTGTCGAATATGATCAGAAAGAAAAGAATTACGAATATAATTTCTATATCGAAGCAATAAAAGCATATAAAGACATTATTCCCGAAGCAAAAACCGCTTGCGAAGTTGCGCTTGCGCTTTACGAAGGCTATATTGACTTTGAAACAACCGGAAACACCGAAAAAGCAAAAGCCGGAATGAAAGTCTTTGACGAAATGACCGGAGCCTATGATTCGGCTTTTTATAAAAAGCTCGGTTCGGTTTATGCTTATTATCTTGTTTATCTCAATTCCAAGAAGGATGATTATGCATACAACAATGTCATGATCAGTCAGCTCTACGCAAAATGCGAAGAAACGGCCGGCATGACAATGATTGCCGAATTTGAAAAATGGCTTGAAGCAATCGACCTTGATTCGGTTACCAATGAAATTATCGCGGAAGCGGAAGCAAAATACAAAGAAATTCCGAGAGCGCTGCTTTCAAAAATTTCGGACGAAGCGGAGAAAAAATATTCCGCAATTCTTGCCCTTTATGATCCGACAAAGCCGCTTACTCCCTCCGATTATAAATTTGAAAACGAAATTTCGGACTTTTCTTCGGTAAACGGTCTTGCATCCATTCCCGGAGTTAACAAGGCGTTCAACATTGTTGCCGCCGTTGAAAACAAAATTGCAACGGTTGTTTATAAAACCGCAGTCAAAACCCTTCTTAAAAACGAAAACGTTTCGGTTGTCGGCGCACTTTATAAGTATATCGTTGACGCAAACATCATTGCGAGCGGAATCAACATAAGTTCGTTGCTCTCAAAAGAGCTCAGACCGTCGGATATGGCGTCGTTTATAACAGAAGAAAAATATGCCGGAGCAAAGGCAAAGCTTCTTGCCGCGGCGGAAAAAGACGATTCGGTCAATGCATATTCTTCAATCAAGTTTGAAAACGGCGACTGGGGCTTTGAAAACGGTGACGCACAGGGCTTTGCAAATGCACTTGCCGTTGCCCTTCGTCCGATTGTTGACATTCTTCATAACGGTATTCTCATTATCAGCAACATTATTTACCTTCCGAACTCAACTTCCGCAAAGGGCGATTATGTTTACGGAGCTTATGAAGAGCTTATTCCGATTCTTGAAGGAATCGGCCTTGAAGGCGTAATTTCCTCGGAAGAATACACCGAAAAGTTTTATGCGGCTCAAAAGGGCGAAAAATATGATTATCTTGACAGTCTTATTCTTCCCGTTCTTGTTCCCGTTGTAAATCTTATCACGAAGCTTGAAAACAACGTTGTTTTCACGATTTATGACATTCTTCCAAACGTTGCAAGAACGATTGATACCGGACTTCTTGATTCTCAGATTCACGCTTTCCTCAAAAAGAGTTCGACTCTCGGCGGAATTGAAGTCAATCTTTCCGGCGACGCTGTCAATGAAATGCTTTCCGGCCTTTCGTTCACCGTTTCGCTCGGAAAAATGAAAATCAAAATCGGCTTCAGAGCGATTAATTGGAACAGACTTTCACGCAGCGGCAGCCTTCGCACGGTTGAAAGCAAGAAGGCGTCAAATCTTTACAGACTTGACGTTAAGGCCGACAGAGCAAAAGTTCAGGAAAACATTGCAAGATCAATAAAGATTTCTTTCTGATGAAAAATTAAATTACGGACTTCGGGCGGTATACGGCATAAAAGCATGTATACCGCCCGAAGTTTTTTTGTTTGTCTCTGTATTATTTACCCCCGGTTTATATTTGCTTTATGTGTTATTAAGAAGGAGGTCCGATAATAACCGCAACGAAAACAAAAGGAGCGCTTACTATGGAAATTATAAAAACGGAACACTTTGACCTTGCAAGAAAAATCGTTTCTCATATGACAAGCGAAAGTTGGCACACAATTCCTCATGTCTGCGTAACATATGAACATGAAGCTTCCGAATTCATCAATGTGCTTAAAGAACTGAACAGAGAAAGAACGCCCGACGGAAAAATCACCCTGAACACCGCAATGCTCAAGGTGATTACCGAAGGCCTCAAAGCCTGTCCGGCGATGAACGGACATATTGATTTCAACGAAAAGCTTGTTCGCGGAACGGTAACGCTTTTTAAAAACATTGACATCTCAATGCCGACGATTCTTGAAGACGGAAGAATGATGACAATCAACATGCATTCGATGGAAGAGAAAAACCTTACCGAAATGACCGAGGCCGTCAAAAACTCACTTGAGCGTGCGTGCAATTCCGACATGAATGAGGTTATGATGGACGCGCTCGTTGACAATTCGATTAACGAAATCAAAAAAGGAAAACTCGGCGAGATCTTTTATCGCCTTATCGGTTCAAAAACCGGAAAATATAAAATTCACTCGCTTTCCGGCGCGGCAAAAAAAGAATACTATCGGATTCCGGAGCGTTTCAGACTCACAAAGCATGACATTGAGCAGGGGACAGTCACCGTTTCAAACCTCGGCTCAATTTATCGCGACTGGCACGGCGATTGTGCAATCCTTGAAATCATTCCGCCGCAGATTGCCGCAATCGGAATCGGTGCGCTTCAAAGCAAGGCTGTTGTTGACAACGAGAATAAAGTCTGCGCGGGAAAAGTCATTCCAATAACCATTGCTTTCGATCACCGCGCGCTCGATATGGGTGACGTTGTTCCGTTTATGAAAAAGCTTGATTCGATTTTTGAAAATCCGCAAATTCTTAAAAAGTGGGCATGAAATTTCTTTTTGATAATTTTTGATTAATCAGATCTCATATCTTACCAGAAATTGCGGCATCATTAATGCGTTTTGAAAAGTTTTTAAAATATAATGAAAAAACCTTGAAACTTTATGTTTCAAGGTTTTTTAACCTCACCGAATTTTATCGGTACATTTATCATTTTCACTTTTCGTGTTT
>JAUNFH010000023.1:0-9402 GCA_030525185.1 Clostridia bacterium | reverse complement strand
TTTTTAACCTCACCGAATTTTATCGGTACATTTATCATTTTCACTTTTCGTGTTTTTAAGCCCAAGGGTCGGCGGCTTTCGGAATTTTGATTCCCGTGAGAAGATATTGTTCCCAAAGAAACCATTTTCCGTCACTGCCGCGCCTGCGAAGTTTAATCGGTCTTGGTGCGTCCGCACCTGAGCAGGGGATAAAAAACTTTGCGTATCCCGCTTCCGTGTCGGCGGTTTGGTCACTGATTACGGTTACACAAAACGGCTGCGAAGGCGTGTAGTTGTTTTCCGGTGAAGAACCGGAAAAGTAGGAAAACGGGATATAGGTTTTGCCGTCTCTGAAACGGTCGTTCAAAAACGAAATGTCTGCGCCGTTCAGCGGCCTCGGCCCTCTTAGAAAGTTCAGCATTTCGGTTCCGATATTTTTGTCTGCCGCATAGGCGCAAAGGGCGCAGACGGTGAGCGCCGCCGTTTTGAATGGGGAATCAAGGTTCGCTTCGGGCAGTGACTGCAATTGAACAAGGTTTTCCGGAAGCGAGGAAAAAGTGAAAACTTCTTTTCTTGAACCGATTTTTTGCGTTGCCGCCGGAGCACCGGGGGTGTACGGTGCTCCGCGATTCAATTTATCAAAAATACTCATGATGTCTCCTTTGAAAACAGTTGCAGGACTGCACCGTATTGAAAAACAATGCAGTCCCAAAGAGTGTGTTTTATTTCTCTGCGGCAATGGAAATTGACTTGAGCAACTCTGTAATTACCGGATCATCGGCAGCAATATATTTTTTGTTAACTTCAAGCTGAACAAAAAGACCGTAGAAGTCTTTTTCTCCGCGTTTTGCAAAGGTGATGTAATAATCTTTTTCGCTGTAATCTGTTGTGACGTGGAGAACGTTGAAAGTGCAGTTGCCGATTTTAACGTTCTTTTCTTCGGCGTACTTTCCGTTTTCATAGGTATCATAGTGAGTGTCTCTGAGAGCTTTTTTGCTCGCTTCTTCAAGATTGTTGAATTTGTCTATCGAAGTTGCGCGGAGGGTTCCCCAGTTCTTCTTTCCTGAGTTTTTGAAAGTCATAGCGATTGAGCCGAAAAATGGCTTTTCTTCTGTCATTGAGTATGTGTCAAGTGAAAAAGCCAAACCTTTGGGAACCGAAAAAGTCATGGTTGGTGTTTTGATTGTGACGGGACCTTCGCCTTTTGCTCCTTTTTGCAAATTTTCAGGGTCAAACGCTGCCGGTTTTGTTGTTGTGGTTTCCGATGAGAGCTCGGTTGAAACTTTTTCGGTGGAAGATTCGCTCGTCGATTCCGTTGTCAAAGAAGATGAGCTGTTTTCGGTTGTTGCTTTTGTGTCTTCGGGTTCTTTTCCGCAGGCAAAAAGGCCGAGTGCAATAAGAAGAGTGAAAACAATTGCAAGAATGCGTTTCATGGTAAAAATCCTTTCAAAAATTATTCAAGTATATTTTTCCGCAAGTTCAAAGAAAAACTTTTCAAGTTCCTTTGAACTTATTTTTGCGAAGACACTGCCTGTTTCAAAATAAATGCTCAAAGAATAATCTGCTTCATCCAAAACTTCAAGGCTTTGTTCCTGTGTTTTGAAGTTCTTCGCCTTTTCGATAAGATCGGTTTTTGAAATCAGGTCAAGAAGTGAAGAAAAAACTTCTTCTTTCACGGGTACGTCTTCAAAGCTTATGCGTCCGTTTGTGTTTTTCAAAAAGCACAAAACCGAAAAAAGCAGTTTTCCGTTTCTTCTTGAAATATAAAAAGAGTAGCAATAATCAAAACACATATGACCTCGGGAAAGCGAAACACCCGTGATGTCGTTTAACGATAAAGTTCCGTTCATTTTAAAGCACGTCGTTTTGGTCAAACGGATCGCCGCATTGCGGACAAAAACGTGGAATGCCTTGACCGGGAGCGGGTGTCCAGTCGCATTTGTCGCAGCGATAACCCATGGCAGGTTTTTGTGCGCCGCAGCTTTGGCAGAATTTTCCGCCGCTGTTGTTTGTTCCGCAGTTTTGGCAGAACCACGAAGCACTTGCCGCCGGTTGCTGATTCATGCCGCCGGCAAAAGCCGCGCCTGCCGAAGCGGTGCCGATGTTTGAGCCGAACTGCGAAGCCGGTGAGCCGTTTGTACTTCTTGGAGCGGAATTTTTAAGGGCGGAGCAAATGTTGTTTCCCATAACTTCATACTGACGGTAAAGCTCGGTGTAACGGCTGTCCGGGCGGTATGAGGGGTTGAGTTCAAATTCAATCTGCGAGAACCACGGTGAACTAACGTGTATAATTACAAAGAAAATGTAGCTGTATTCATAGCGCGGCGGAAAATAGCTTTTTCTGTTTCCGTCGTTGTCTCTGTAATAAAGTTCGGTTTTGTTTTCGCGGACGTTTACGTCGCACGAAACAACCTGTGAAAGGCTGATGAGGTCGGGATTCTTGCTTTTCCAATCACTTGAGGAAGAAACAATGAACTTTCCGCTGTTGTCGTCGATATATATTTTTGTGAATTCGCCGAATGTGCGTGTCGGGCGGAAAGAGTCAAGCTGTTTTTCGTTTTCTTCGCGGTATGCAAGCTGTGCTTTGATATCTTCAACGGTTGATTTTTTTCTGTCGCTGAAAAACGGAGAAAGTTTTTTTGCGCAGTCTTTGCAAAGATTTCCGTCTTCAAGCTTTCTGTTTCCGAGCATACCTATTTTTTCACCGCAAACATCGCAGTATTTTTTGTCAAAAAGTCCCATTGTATGTTCTCCTTTCGGTACTTTGATTATTTGATATCGTTTTCGTCGAACGGATCGCCGCACTGCGGGCAGAACTTCGGCGGATTTTTCGGATCTTCGGGTTCCCAGCCGCATTTGTCACAGCGATAGAGGGGAGAATCTTCAGGCTTTTTTGCGCCGCAGTTTTGGCAGAACTTGCCTTTGTTGATCGCACCGCAGGAACAGGTCCAGCCTGCGTCTTCGGCAGGCTTTTTCGCTCCGCATTCGGGACAGAAGTTGCCAGTTGCTGTTGCGCCGCAGGAACATTTCCATGAGTTTTCGGTCGGAGCGGGAGCCGGTTTTTTCGCTCCGCAATTGGGGCAGAAGTTGCCGCTTACAGTGCTTTTGCAAGCACAAGTCCAGCTGTCTTTCGCAGGAGCGGCAAGCTGCTGTACGGCTTGTTGCTTGGCTTGCTGTTGAGCCGTCTGAGTTTGTTGTTGCTGAACGCCCATGCTGTAAAGATTTCCGACGTTGTTCATTCCGCCTGCCTGCTGAATCATGCCCATTCCCATGAAGCCTGTCATTGCGCCGTTCGGATTGCTCGCCGCGTCTTCCATTGCCTGTGCCTGTGCGTTTGTGAGTCTGCCTGCTATTGCAAAAGCATTGCCTCCCATTGCGGCGGCTTCCTGCATACGCTGAATTTTTTCAACTTCTTTTTCGGATGCGGTCACAGAGTTGATTCCGATTGAAACGATTGAAATTCCTCTGAGCTCGCGCCATTTTGAGGAAAGCACTTCGTTCATGTTGTCGGCAAGATCCATTGTGTACATCGGAATTTCGGTGTAGTCCATTTTCTTTGCGGAAAGCTTTCCGAGTGCCGGCTGAAGTGCGCCCAAAAATTCGCCTTTGAGCGTTGAGTCGAGTTCTTCTCTTCTGTATTCGCTTTCAACGTTTCCGCAAACGTTGGTGTAGAAGAGGAGGGGATCGACGATTTTATACGAGTATACGCCGTTGCAGCGGATACCGATTGAAAGGGTGAGGTTTGTGTCGGGGTCGCTGACTTTGAACGGAATCGGATTTTGCGTTCCGAATTTGTTGTCAATGAGTTCCTTTGTGTTGAAATAGTAAACGCGCTGGTCTTTCGCCGTGTCTCCGCCGAAGGTGAACCGCTTTCCGATCAGCTTGAACGTCTGCTTGACGCTTTCGCCGAAAGAGCCGGAGAAAATGCTCGGTTCGGTTGAGGTGTCGTATGTATATTCACCCGGTTCGGCGCAAAATTCAACAACCTTACCCTGTTCAACAATTATCATGCACTGACCGTCTGCAACGGCGATTCCGCTTCCGTCAGAGATGATGTTGTCGCTTCCTCTTGTGTTTGAGGAACGTCCGCTGACTCGCTTTTGTCCCTTAACGACAAGAACTTCCTTGTCAATTGCGTCGCAATAGAAAAACTCTTTCCATTGGTCGGCAAGAACTCCGCCGACCGAACCGGCCGCCGCTTTGATAAGTCCCATAGTGAAAACTCCTTTTCGTTTTGTTTTTATTTCCGTATAATGTTTATAGTTTTTATCCCATGCCGAGAACTTTCCATGAATTGCCCACTGAGTCATAGGCATAGACAATATTGTCGCAAACGCCGTAAAGCTGTTCGGTAACAAACTGATCGTTTTTGTTTGTTCCGGCGGCAAAAATCCAACACGGACGACCGTTGATTTTTTGCTTTCTGTTGAGGTAAACAACGCTCATTCCGCGGTTCATATAGTATCTGACTTCATCATAACCGAAAAGAATTTCATAGCAGATTTGAACATTGATGTCGGTAACATTTTGATTTTCATAAAGCGAAAAATCGTGATATTTTTTGCTCCGAGTCAGCTTTCCCGTTTTGAGCGAGATGAACGGACGGAAAGCGAGAGCTTTTCCGTTTTTTGCCGCACCCTTTGCAACAATCAAAACGTTTGAATAAAGGTCGCTCGGGTTACAGCAAAGAATGACAATTTCGCCGGGCTTTCCGGTGTAAAACGGCTTTTTTGCGTTTTTATACTTTCCGTTTTTTGCGACGGTTGATTTGTAAAGAGTAAAAGAAACTTTGTTGTTTTGCGGAACAAGGGCAAAAAGTTCTCCGCCGCCGGCAAAAGCATAATTTTCAAGCGGTACTTCCGAAAGGAACGGACAAGCGAACGCAAGGTTTGAATTTTTCACCGCGGCACGAAGCTGTTTTTTTGTCTTTCTGTTTTTTGCATAGCCGATGTAAGCAATGCCGACATTTTTGTTTTTGCTTTTGATTTGTTTTCTGATTCTTTTGAGCGAAGCACGGGCCTTTTTTGACATTGTTTGCTTCTTTACTGCCTTTGTTTGCACAGTACCTGCGGCCGAAGCCGTGATTGAAAACGTCGAATCGGCAAACGGAAATTCGCCGAAAACGGAAAAGCCGAGAATTAAAACCGTTATTAAAGCTACTAATCTTTTGGTTTTCATTTTGAACACCTCTCAAAAATATTCTTACAGTGCGTCAATTACTGCCGAAAGATAGGCGGGTGAAACCGAGGCATAGATAAAATTGTCAACAAGACCGTCCTTCTTTGCCTGTCTGACTCTTGCGGCAAGCGCCGGGTCGGCTTCTTCGTCAACAAGCAAAACAACTTTGCAGTCCGAAACGTTTTCTCTGATTTTTCGGCTCAGTTCAAGCCGTTCTTCAAGGCTGCGCGGAGTGTTGCCCGTAACCTCCATGATGAGTGCATAAGCGCGGCTTGATTTGCAAAGCCGAACCGTTTCGTCCGGTACTTCTGTTCGGCTCGGTTCAAAGTCCGGGTCATTGCTTGTGAGCGCCTGCGAAATTGCGTCGGCAAAAAGTGTGCATTGCATGTCAAGCACAATTCTTCGCATAAGATCACCCTCCTTTCAAAAGCGTAAATTAAAAGTTTTCCGCTTTCGGTTTTATTTTACTCCGAACATAAAAAAACCACCCCATACTTTAGTACAGGGTGGCGGAAATTTTTTCAGATATCTTCAAGATCGGCAATGAATTTTGCGTCGCTGACGGCAAGGGCAAGCTGAAGCTTGTTTTTGAAATTTGTTTTTTGAAGCATGTTTGTAACGTGATATTTCACTGTTGTCACTTCAATGCCCATTTCCTGTGCGATTTTTCCGTATGACAAACCTCGAACAAGATGGCGAAGAACAATAAGTTCCGTTTTTGTAAATTCCGTGCTTTTTGCCGTGCCGATTTCAACTTCAGGCGGTGAATCGGGAAAAATGTGTTCGCCCGAAACGGTTCGCCGAACAACATCCATCAGTGTTTCTTCGTCTGTGTCTTTATACCAAAGGCTGTCGGCGCCGAAAGCCTTTGCTTTTTTCAAAACGTCAAAATCAACAAGCGAAGTCACAACAACAATTTTGATTTCGGGATTCTTTTCCTTGATTCTTTGAACGGCGCAAAGACCGTTTTCTCTGTGCTCGGTTTGAACGTCCATCAAAATAAGATTGATTTTTGCTTCCTTGCAAAGTTCGGGCGCAAGGCTTGCCCCGGAAACCGAAAAAACAACCCGAAAGTTCGGCTCTTTTTGAATGTAGCTTTCAAGAAGACCACGAATCATTTTCTGGTCTTCAACAATCATAACGTCAGTCATCTTCTTCTCCTTTTATCGGCAGTGAAACCGAAAGCTCAAAAAACGGAAGACTTTGAATTTGCATTTTTCCGCCGCTTTTTTCAATGCGTTTTCTCAAAGCGGAAAGTCCGCCGCCCTCGGTGATTTCCCTTTCGGGTGTTTTGCCGTTGTTTGTGATTTTTGCGGTGAAAAATACGGCTTCGTTTTTGAGTGTGAGATAAATTTCTGTTCCGTCGGCGTGACGGGCGCAATTTGTTACGCTTTCGCGCAGTGCAAGGGCAATAAGTCGGCGCAAACATTTGCTTTTTGGAAAATCTCCGTTTTCAAAAACCGTTATTCCGATCGCGGCGGCACGCTCTTTCGCATACGCAATGTCGTCAAAATCATCGGGCATATTGTTTGAATGATATAAAAGCTCAATTGATTTTTCCCAAACCGCGGCGTTGTCCTTGATTGTGTCAATATTTTCGTTTGTCAAAAGTGCTTTTCTTGCGGAAAGTATGCTGTGACCGATATCGTCGTGAACGCGCATTTTCATCGAAAGAATTTCTCCTTCGCGGACAATTTCGGCCATGTTGTCATAAAGTTGTTTTACCCGTCGGTTCGCGTCGGCAAGGCGGTTGTTCTCTTCTCTGAGTTCTTTTTGGTGAACGGCAAGATTTGTAACGTCTGCGGCAGTGACCTGCGTATAGCGCTCGTTGTTTTTGCCGATAACTTCTTTTTCTTCAAAGCGAAGAAATTTTCCGTCGGGAAAACAAAAGACAAGCGAATTTTTGTCAACGATATATACTTCTTTGTTTGGCGGCGAAGCAAGGGCAAAACGAAGTTCAAAAAGTGTTTGAAATTCCGTGCCGAGAAGTATCGAACTGATTTCAAGCATACGCCGATTGACAAGGCGAACAAGCCCGTGGCTGTCAAAAAAGCAAACGGCAATCGGAAGATTGTCAAAACTTTCTTTGATAACGTTCATGTGCTTTCACCGTCCTTTTCAATTTCGAGCGAAAGATACCAAAGCCCGTCTTCGTCAAGCGCTGTCGAAAGATTCTGAAATTCATTTTGAAGCACGGAAAGCTCCGCTTCGCAAAGGGCAGAAATGTTGACGGAAATCTTTCCGTCTTTTTCTTCGGCATAAAGAAGAAGCAGTGTAAGACTGTCGATGCTTTTTTCAATGACGGCTTCAAAAAAATCATATATTGTGTTTGCTGCTTTTGCAAAAAGCTGACCTTCAAGGTTCAAAACGGTTTTACATTCCGCACCGCAAAGCTTGATGTTTGCCGCCGATTCGCCGAGACAAAGGCGAAGCTCACCCGCCGAAACAGTGTTCTTTTGCCGTTCAACAAAAATAAGGTTGCTTTTTCTTTTTATGTATGTACCGATTATAACAATTTTTCCGAGAATGTGCTTTGCTTCGGAAATATTATTTGTGCTTTTAAGCTTTGAAAGCATTTCGCGAAGAAGCGCAACTTGCCGCGCGGTTTGTTTTTCAACAAGGTCATAAAGTCTGTTTTCTTCTTCAAGTCTCAGCCGACGCGCTTTCTGTTCGCTTTCCGCTTTGAGAACATCACCCGTGTCTTTCAGCTCTTCCTGGGTTATTTCAAGCTCATTGATAACTTTTTCAAGCTCGGAGATATCCTCCTGCCAAAAAACATAGCCGTTATGCAGTTTGTTGCCTTTGAGCAAAGTTCCGCCGTCAAGCCTAAAAGGTGAAAGGCTTGCTTTTTCAAGTGCTTTCCGCGGAACACTTCCGGCGGAAGCGGAGGAAAGGCGAACGTCAAAATTGTCGTCGGTAATTTGAGCACTTATTGAAGAAACAGAGAAAAGTTCTTCATAGCCCGTGTTCGATTGAATAAGTCCACAGGCTATACAGCTTTCAAAAGCGGCAACGATAAGCAAGCTTATGGATACCGTGATGTCACCGGCAATGAGCCAAAGAAAATGTACGTTTGAAACGTAAAGAACACCGTAAAGCAAAATCAGACAAAGCGGAACCGTCGGGAACCAAAGGAAAGCTTTGCTTTTCGGAATTCTGCATTTGATAATCATTATAACAAGCGCCGCGCCCGAACAAAGCAGTTCCCAAAGCGTAACGGCGTAAAATCCCGGTGAATATGAGTAATCCAAATCCGAAAAGACCGAACCTTTCGGAAAAGAAAAAACAATTTGATGAAAATCGTTTGTGAGAACAAGAAGTAACAGCAAAACCGACGGGATATACAACAGTCTGACAAAAGACGGCAGACGAAAATTTTCGCTTTTCCCGAGCGAGAGGGCAACAAAAACCGCCGTCAGCGGAATGAAAAGCATAGGAAGATAATAAAGATACCAAAGATATCGCTGCGCGGTGACGCCCGAAACAAAAAGGTATTTTACCGTTCGGATAACAAGCCAAAAAACAATGAGTGCGGATGTTGCGGAAAGATAGCGCCGTGTCTGCGGCTGAATGATTCTTGAGCGCACGGAAAAGCCCCATGCGGTCATAAGCGAGATATAAATCAAACTTCGCAAAAGGCTGAGCGGTGCAGAGTAAGGCGAACTTCTGCTGAAAACACGCGCCGCGGCCGCAACGGCAATGAGAATAAAAACTGTTGTGGCGATAAAAATTTCCTTTTTTTCGGGTCTTTTCACTTTTTTCTTTCACCACCCATGTAATGGCATATCCGATAAAATATTTCACCCGAAGTATAACATATGAAACGGAAATTTTCAATGTTGACGAAAGTAATGGATGAACGAACCTCCGAAAACGTCCTCAAAACTCTTGTTTTCCGTTCGGTTCATCGTGATTTTACGCATAAAACAGACCTCATCCCTAACCTAAAAATTGCGGTTCAGGGATGAGGTCTGAAAGGGCTTTCAAATACAACGAAAAATCCCTTGAAACCTTACGTTTCAAGGGATTGGAGCTGCTAACCAGATTTGAACTGGTGACCTCATCCTTACCAAAGAAGAAAATTCACAAATTATACACACTTTATTAACAAGTTTTGAGCGTATGGCTTGATGCTAAATATGGCACAATCGTAAATTGAATAATGCAATGTTGACAATATAATGCTATTGAGTGAATGATTGAAAAGGTTAATAAAAAAGTTTTGAAATGTGCTTTGTAACTTTG
>JAUNFH010000022.1 GCA_030525185.1 Clostridia bacterium | reverse complement strand
CGTGCGCTCGACCCGCCTAAAACACTCGTTTCATGAAAACGAAAAAATCTTAATGAAAGGACGGCTCGTTGATTAATGAGAAGAAAAACAAGTAAAAAGCGGAACGTTGCCGTCATTATTGCAATCACGGCCGTATTCGCCGCATTCATTGTCAAACTTTGGAACATTCAGATTGTTTCCGCCGGCGAGGCAAAGCAGGCGGCCGTCAAGGGAACCGAAGTTTCCGTTGAACCGATAAGAGGCGAAATTCTTGACCGCGACGGAAACACTCTTGCAACGAGCAAGCAGGTTCGCACAATCGTTTTTAATTATTACGCTTTTCCCGGAAGCGGCGAAAGCGAAAAGCGCAATGAAATTATCCTTAATCTCATCAGTCTTTTTGAACGGAACAAGGCCGAATGGGTTGACGAGCTTCCGATTAAAGTCAGCCGAAAAGGAAATCTTTATTTTTCAAAAGGAAAGGAAAACGAAGCGGATTATCTTCGCTCTTCGGCATTTCTTGATCTTAACCCTTACGCAACCGTTCAAAACTGTTTTGACGCTCTCGTCAAGAAATATTCGCTTGAAAATTATACCACAGAACAGGCGAGAAATATCGCTTCGGTTTATTATTCGATGGTAAAAGACGGCTTTAATTCAACAACGCCGTATGTTTTTGCGAAGGATGTTTCGGCTGCGCTTGCCTCGGATATCAAAGAAAAAAGCGACGTTTTCACCGGAGTTGACGTTCAGGTGAAGTCCGTCCGAGAATATCCCGACGGAACGGTCGCACCGCATATTCTCGGTATTGTCGGCGCAATCAGCGCAGAGGAATACGAAGCAAAAAAGAACGACGGATATTCGCTCAACGACACAATCGGAAAAAACGGAATCGAATATGCGTATGAATCCGAACTTCGCGGTACCGCCGGAAAGAAGCTGATTACGACCGACTCCGCCGGAAATGTCAGCGAAAAATATATTGATCTTCCGAAAAACGGAAATTCCGTAATTTTGACAATCAGAAAAGACCTTCAAAAGGCGGCTCAGAATGCGCTGAGGAACCTTATCCTTGAATTTCAGGCTGACAATCCCAACGTAAAAGCCGGCGCCGTTGTTGCAATGGACACGAAAAACAACGATATTCTTGCCTGCGCAAGCTATCCTTCGTATAATCTTTCAACGTACTCAAAAAACGCTTCAAAACTGAACACAGACGCAAACAAGCCGCTTTGGAACAGAGCGCTTTTGAGCACATATACCCCGGGTTCGACAATCAAGCCCGCCGTTGCAATGGCCGGCCTTGAAGAGAAAATCATCGACTCCGATTTTTATGTCACCTGCACGGGAATTTACACGCATTATGACGATTACCGTCCGACGTGTACCGGTGTTCACGGAAGTCTTAACGTTGTTTATGCGCTTTATAACAGCTGCAATATTTTCTTCTATGAAACGTCCCGTCTTCTCGGAATCGAAAAGCTCAACGATTATTTCACAATGTTCGGCCTCGGAGAAGAGACGGGCGTTGAAATCGGCGAATCGAAAGGTACGGTTGACTCGGTTGAACTCAGGACCGAAAAGGGCGAACTTTGGACCCCCGGTCTTACGATTCAGGCCGGAATCGGTCACGGCGACAACCAGTTCACCCCCGTTCAACTTTGCACATACGCTTCCGTAATCGCAAACAGAGGCGTTCGATACAAGGCGCATTTCGTGAAGTCGATTATGTCATCGGATTACAGCGAAACGCTTTATTCTTCGCAATCGCAGATTCTTTCAAAGGCCGATTTCAGCGACAGCAACTGGGACCTTGTTTACGACGGAATGATTCTCGTCGGAACAAAAAGCTATGCGGACTTTTCTTCCGTTCCGGTCACCGTTGCCGCAAAAACCGGAACAACAACGGTCAAAAAAGCCGGAAACGGCTCAAAGACTGAGGTCAACAACGGTCTTATTATTGCGCTCGCTCCGGCGGACGATCCCCAGATTGCCGTTGCCGTCGTTGTTGAAGGCGCAACGAGCGGCGGTTCAACCGCACCCGTTGCTTCGGCGATAATGGAAAAGTTTTTTGAAAAATCGCAGGAAGAAAAGGAAGCTCAAACAGAAGGGGTTTTGCTCAAATGAGTCTTTTGTTTTCTGAAAAGGAGGGGGAAAGAATGGCGAAAAAAATCGTTTTTGCATCCGGAAAGGGCGGCGTCGGAAAAACAACGCTGACCGTAGGAATCGGAACGGCGCTTTCGGAAATGGGACGGAACGTTCTTTTGGTTGATTTTGATAATCTTCGCAGCATTGACCTCATTGTCGGTGCGGCCGAATCGGTTGTTTATGATTGGGGCGATGTCCTTCTCGGCCGTTGTTCGGTTGAGGACGCAATTTACAAATCGGGGAATCTCAGCGTGATGTCTTGTCCGAGAAAGTACGGCGAAGCAACGCCGAAAAAAGTCGGAGAACTTATCAGAAGTCTTGACAAAAAATTTGACTTCATTCTTTGCGACGCACCGGCCGGAATCGGAAGGGGACTTCACCTTGCAATTGCGGCGGCGGACAAGGGAATTCTTGTTGCAACGCCGGATTATGTTTGCGTCAGAGGCGCGTTCACCGCTTCGGACGAGATGATTGAAGGCGGAATAAGCGACATTCGCCTCATAATTAACCGCGCCGTTAAGAAGGACATTAAGAGAAACAAAATGCTCAACTTTGACTCCGTAATCGATTCAACGGCGGTTCAGCTCATCGGCGTTGTTCCGGAAGATCCGTTTTTGCGCTTCGGCGCAATGGGCGTTTCCGTTTATAAAAAGGGTCAGATTTCATACCCGGCATTCAACAATATTGCAAAAAGAATTACGGGACTGAGCATTCCGTTGAGTTTCACATGAGATTAATTTGATAATTTTTTGGTTTTTTTGTCAATTATTTTGATATTTTGCTTGAAATTCAGACAAGGTTTTGTTAGAATAGACAAAAGGGAGAATTGTCGTTTTATTTTGGGGCAGTTCAAAAGAAAAGGCCCGGCCGTTTCAAAGCCCGGACTTTTCTTGCCGAGTGTTACAGAAAGGGAGAAGATGAAGATGAATATCGCACTCATTGCACATGACGCCAAGAAGGAGCTTATGACGCAGTTTTGCATCGCTTATTGCGGAACTCTCAGCAAGCATAACCTTTGTGCGACCGGGACAACCGGAAAGCTCGTTTCCGAAGCGACGGGACTTGATATCGTTAAGTTCCTTGCCGGATATCAGGGCGGTGAAGAACAGATTGCCGCAAGAATTGCATGCAATGAAATTGACGTTCTTCTCATCTTCCGCGACCCTCTCAATCCGAAGCCGGGTGAGCCGAACGAGGCGAACCTTTTAAGACTTTGCGACGTTCACAACATTCCCGTTGCAACGAACATTGCAACCGCAGAAGCGCTCATTCATTCGCTTGAACGCGGTGACCTTGACTGGCGAGACATTGTCAATCCGAAATAATTTTTCGCATTGGCTTTTAACTTTATATTTTCAAAGGCTATGACTGAAAAGAGTAGCTTCAAAGGAACGCACAGAGAAAAACGCAGTTTGGCTGAGAGCGTTTGCGGAAACCTTTTTTGCGAAGACATTCACGAGCCGGCTTTTGCCCGTTCGCCGCGTTAAGGCTTTTAAGCGGGGCGCGTTCTGCGCTCAATTTGGGTGGTACCGTGGAGCATTGCTTCATCCCTTTTTGTTCGGGAAGAAGCGGTGCTTTTTTATTTTTTTTGAGAAACTCTCTTAATCTTTTTCAAAGAAAGGATTGGTCATAAATTATGGCGCTTATCACAAAATCAATCAAAGGAACTCAGGACATTCTTCCTTCGGAGAGTCATAAAGTTCGCTTTGTCGAACAAACGGCTCTTGAAATTGCCGGAAACTGCGGCTTTCGCGAAATCCGCGTTCCCGTTTTTGAACACACCGAACTTTTTCAGCGCGGAGTCGGCGATACAACCGACGTTGTTCAAAAGGAAATGTATACTTTCCTCGACAAGGGCGAACGCTCAATAACTCTTCGCCCGGAGGGTACGGCCGGTGTTGTCCGTTCATATCTTGAACGCGGGCTTTACAACGAACCGATGCCGCAAAAACTCTGCTATCTTGTTTCCTGCTACCGCTACGAAAAGCCGCAGGCCGGAAGACTTCGTGAATTCCATCAGTTCGGCCTTGAATGCCTCGGAACGGCTTCTCCGGCGGCAGACGCGGAAGTTATCAGCGTTGCGAACGACATTTTTTCGTTCCTCGGCGTTCGCGGCCTTCAGCTTGAAATCAACTCAATCGGTTGCCCGGAATGCAGAAAGGTATATCACAAAGCGCTTCACGATTACTTTGAAGCGAGAAAAGACGAACTTTGCCACACCTGCCAAGACAGGCTTGACCGCAACCCGATGAGAATTCTCGATTGCAAAAGCCCGATCTGCTCCGAAATTGCAAAGGATGCTCCGAAAGTTACCGACTTCCTTTGCGACGACTGCAAGGCTCACTTTGAGGCCGTTCAAAGCTACCTTAAAGCAATGGAAATCCCGTTCACGGTCAATCCGACGATCGTAAGGGGTCTTGACTATTACACAAGGACCGTTTTTGAATTTGTTTCAACCGAAATCGGTGCTCAGGGTACCGTTTGCGGCGGCGGACGTTATGACGGGCTTGTTGAAGAAATCGGAGGTGCTCACACTCCGGCGCTCGGCTTCGGAATGGGCATTGAAAGGCTCATGCTCCTCATGGAAAAGCAGGGTCTTCCGTTCCCGGAAAGAGAAAAATGCGCCCTTTATATCGCAACAATGGGCGAAAAAGCGTCCTTTGAAGCGGCAAAAATTGCGTCCGCTTTAAGAAGAGAGGGCGTTGAAGTTCAGTTTGACGTTGTCGGCCGTTCGGTAAAAGCACAGATGAAATACGCAAACAAGCTCGGCGCCGCGTTCACCGTTGTTCTCGGCGACAGCGAACTTGAAAGCGGAATCGTAAAGCTCAAAAACATGGAAAGCGGCGAAGAAACCGAAGTTGCGCTTTCCGATTTTGAAAACGCATTTATGCGCGCATCCTTGAGCGAAAGCCTCAAAGGACTTGAAGATCTCGGCGTTGAAACGGATATTGACCTTGACGCGCTTATGAACAAAAACTTATTTTAAGAGGTGTAAATAAAAATGGATACCATGACAGGACTTAAAAGAACCGGCTACTGCGGCTCTTTCAGCGCAAAAAACATCGGCGAAGAAGCCGTTGTCTGCGGTTGGGTACAGAAACAGCGTGACCTCGGTTCACTCATTTTCATCGACCTTCGCGACAGAACCGGAATCGTTCAGCTTGCTTTTGACGACCACACCGACAAGAGCGTTTTTGAAAAAGCGTTCACCGTCCGCAGTGAGTATGTACTCATGGCAAAAGGCATTGTCCGCGAGCGTTCTTCAAAGAATCTTGACATTCCCACAGGCGAAATCGAAATCGACGTTTCCGACCTTCGTATTCTCGGCGAAAGCGAAACCCCGCCGTTTGAAATCATCGAAAATTGCCCGACGAGCGAACTTACAAGGCTCAAATACCGCTATCTTGACCTTCGCCGTCCGGATCTTCAAAAGAATATCCTCATGCGCCACAGAATCGCAAAAATCACCCGCGATTACTTTGACGAAAACGGTTTTGTTGAAATCGAAACCCCGATGCTCATTAAGTCAACGCCCGAAGGCGCAAGAGACTTCCTCGTTCCCTCAAGAATCCACAAGGGTAGCTTTTATGCCCTTCCCCAGTCGCCGCAGCTTTATAAGCAGCTTTCAATGGTTGCCGGTTTTGACCGCTATATGCAGATTGCGCGCTGTTTCCGCGACGAGGACCTTCGCGCCGACCGTCAGCCCGAATTTACGCAGATCGACGTTGAAATGAGCTTTGTTGAAATGGAAGACGTTCTTGCAATGATTGAAGGCTTCATGAAAAAGCTTTTCAAGGAAGCAATCGGCGTTGATGTTCCGGAAAAGCTTCCGCGTCTCACTTATAAAGAAGCCATGGAGCGTTACGGCTCGGACAAGCCCGACACACGCTATGCAATGGAAATTTTTGACCTTGCTGACGAAGTCAAGGACTGCGGCTTCGGCGTGTTCTCCGGTGCGGTTGCAAACGGCTCAAGAGTTTGCGGAATCACCGCAAAGAAGGCATACGGCGTTCTTACAAGAAAAGAGATCGATAAACTCGTTGAATTCGTCAAAGGCATCGGCGCAAAGGGCATCGCCTGGATCAGATATGCAGAGGACGGAACGGTTGCTTCCTCGTTTGCAAAATTCATGACCGACGATGAAATGGCGGCAATCAAAAAGAAAGCCGGTGCGGAAAACGGAGACGTTGTTCTCATCGTTGCCGATAAGGAGCGCATCACGCTTCCCGTTCTCGGCGCACTTCGCCAGAACATTGCAAAGAAACTTGACATCATTCCTCAGGATAAGTATAACCTTCTTTGGATTGTTGAATTCCCGTTCTTTGATTGGGACGACGAACTCGGCCAGTTCGTTGCAATGCACCACCCGTTCACCGCTCCGCTTGAAGAATGTTTGCCTTATCTTGAAAGCGACAAGGCAAACGTCAGAGCAACGGCTTATGACCTTGTTCTCAACGGAATTGAGCTTGCGAGCGGTTCAATCAGAATCACCGATCCCGAACTTCAAAAGAGAATTTTTGAACTCCTCGGCCTTTCGGACGAAGAAGCCTATGAAAAGTTCGGCTTCCTCACAGATGCGTTCAAATACGGCGCACCTCCGCACGGCGGAATCGGAATCGGCCTTGACAGACTTTGCATGCAGATGCTTCGTCTCGACACTCTTCGCGACGTTGTTGCTTATCCGAAGGTTCAGAATGCAAGCGAGCCGATGACGGAATGTCCGGCGCTTGTTGACAACGAACAGCTTGCAGAACTCGGAATTGAAACAATTTCAAACGAGGAATAAAACCGAAATAAATTCGGATATAAATTGAACAAATTATTAACAGATGTTAAATGTTCTTCGGAACGTTTGACATCTGTTGCTTTTTAAGGTATATTTAAGTTAGCAAAGGGTATCTGTGAGCCGTGGGAAAGCTCAGCCCTTTGAAACGAGAAAAGATTTACAGAAAGGGGATCTTTATGATTTCATTCAAAAACTTTGGAAGAACGCTTCTTTCGCTCATTGCCGCCGTTTTTTATGCGGTTCTTTCGTTCGTCAGCGTCGGAAACGCAAAGCAGGATCTTCCGGTTACGCCGAAGGATTTTGAACCGGTTATGCGTTTCGTTGCCTGCAGCGATATCCACTTCAAAAACGACAACGAACTTGAAGCAAAAGGTGAAGAAGCCGGAGAGGAATATGAAAATTATCTCAAGGAAGTTGCAATTCCTCCGCAAAGACTTTCCGCCGCTTTTAAAACCGCATATGATTATGCCGAAAGCTACGACGGATATAAAGGTCTTGACGCTTTTGCGGTTGCCGGCGACTTTACGAACAAAGGCGCACCGGAACAGTATGAGGCTTTCAACAAAACTTTTTCCGAAAACGTAAAAGCCGGAACGCAGAAAATCGTCTGCTCCGGCAACCACGAATACTATATGTATCGTGACGAGGACAGAACCGAAGGTTCGCGCGTTTTTGAAAAATATGAGGGCGACCTCAACAAACATTATGTGATCAACGGTTATCACTTCATTTCCGTTTCCTATGACGAAAAGGTTGAAACCTATCTCAAAGCTGGCGCATGGCTCAAAAAGGAGCTTGACAAAGCCGTTGCCGACACGGGAGACAAGCCGATTTTCGTCTTTCAGCATCCGGCGCCGCTTTTCACAATCTACGGCGCAACAAAATGGGGCGATCCGACGATTGCGGCAATCCTCAGCGAATATCCGCAGGCAATCGATTTCTCCGGCCATTCGCATTATCCGATCAATGATCCGCGCTCCGTTTGGCAGGGTACTTTCACCGCTCTCGGTTGCGGAACGCTCGCTTACTATGAAACCGAACTTGACACGATTGCCGGAAACTATCCTTATGAATATAAACAAGCCGCTCAGTATTACATTGTTGAAGCGGACAAGGACGGAAACGTAAGAGTTAAGGCATATGACCTCATCACAAACCGGTTCTTTGATTTTGAATATTATTTTACGGGCCTTGCCGAAAAGAACTATCCTTATTCATATCAGAACCTTAAAAAGCACGACACCGCACCCGTTTTTGAAAACGGCGGAAACATGAAGGTTTCTCTCAACGAAAAAGGGGAAAGCGTTCTCACTTTTGACGGCGCAAAGGCAACGTTCGTCACTGAAAGCTATAAAGTAACGCTCAGCAGCGGCGCAAAAATCATTTCGGAAGATAATTTTTCCGGAAAATATATGTATCTTTTTGAGGATGATAAATACGAAGTGAACCTCGGAAAGCTTGAAAGCGGAAAGAAATATACCGTTTCCGTCTACGCTCTCAGCGCATTTTCAAAACTTTCAAAGCTTCAAAAGCTTGAATTCACCGCTCAGTAAAAAAATGATTTTGCCGACCGACCGTTTTTTACGGCCGGTCGGCTTTTTCGTTTTAAAGGTCGTCAACGTCCTGAATCGGTTCTTGATCATCAAATTCGCTCGTTCCCGTGTATGAACCGAGAACGTCGGTCTGCGCACTGTGGGAGCGCGGATTCCAGATTTTGACAATTTCTTCAACCTTCGGACTGAGTGACGCTTTTTTCTTTTTGCTCTTCTTTTCCAAAAATTTCACCCTTCCTGCTTTTTTGAAACCGTTTTTGAACGGTTATTTTTATTTTTTGCACATCGAATGTTTTGTATGTTGAAAATTTGAAGAAATTTTTGTAAAATGATTGCAACAGAAGAGGAAAAAATTTTATCTTATATGTTGAACGGATGGTGATAACGTATGAGCTCAAATATTATCGAAGATCTTGTCGTTCAATCTCAAAACGGAAATGCCGAAGCTTTCGGCGAACTTTATTCGCTTTTTTCAAAGGATATGTATCGTTTCGCCGTTTATTACACGGGCTCACGCTTTCTTGCGGAGGATGCGGTCAGCGACGCGGCTCTCAGCGCTTTTGAAAAAATCGGCCAATTGAAGAAGAAGTCGGCTTTCAGACCGTGGCTTTTTTCAATACTTTTCAATTGTTGCAAAAAGCAGCAAAAGGAAAAAGCTCTCTCGCTTCAAAGGGTTGAACTTTCCGAAGCGGGGGAAATTCCGAAAGACGGAGGATACGAAAAGTCGGAACTCAAAATGCTCCTTTCCTCGCTTGACGAAAGCGAAAGAGAAATTCTTCTTCTCTCTTTCATCGGCGGATACTCAAGCGGTGAAATCGGCGAAATGCTTTCAATGAAAAGTGGTTCCGTTCGCTCAAAAAAGAACAGAACCGTTTCAAAACTTCGTGAGATGATGAGGTGACCTTTTATGAAAAATGAAAATTATGACGACATGAAAAAGCTTTTCGGCGAAGAAATCGAACTTCCGGAAAGCCTTTCAAAAGAGAATATCGTGAAAAAAATCAAGGAAAGCGACGTAAAACAGAAAAAGAAAAGGGTCAAAGTTTTTCCGCGTTTTGTTGCCGCGGCGGCCGCTTTTGCCGTTGTTGCGACCGGGGCGTTTGCGGTTTATGAACGCTCATTCGGTTCAAAACGTCCGGTTACGTTTGAAAATGCGACAAGCGTTGCGCAGGAAAAGCAGGAGACTGCGTCGCAGGAAAACGAAAACACTGTTTCATATTCCGAAATTGACGTCGGAACGAAGAAAATTTCTCTTTCGAAATTCAAAAGCGAAAAAGACCTTGAAAATTATTTTTTGAATATTGCGACAAAGGAAAAGAACAGAAAGCTGTTCGGAAATGTAAAATACAACGGAAGAAGCGACGAAGAAGCGTATGAAAACGTTGTCGACTACGCACCGACCGAATCGGCGCACGACCAAAGTCAAAGCTCTGCGAGCATAACCGGAAAAAATGACAGTTCGTTCGGAAAAACGAATACTCAGGTTGACGGTGTTGACGAAGCCGACATTATCAAAAATGACGGAAATTATCTTTACGTCATCAGTCACGACAAACTTTCAATCATTAACGCAAAGACGATGAAGCTTGCTTCGCAAAACGAGTTTAAGCCGACCGAATCGGGAAGAAAAATTTTTATCACCGAAATTTATGTGAACGAAAATCGCCTTGTTGCAACCGGATATGAAACCGAAAAGGAAAATGACGGCTCAAGAAAGTTTAACGATTCGATTGCGTATGAGGGCTGCATCGGAATTTACGGAAAGCTCACAAACTCGGTTTCGATTGTTTTTGACGTCAGCAACAGAGAACTTCCGAAGGAAATCCGCCGTGTTCGCCAGGACGGAGACATTGTTTCTTCAAGAATGGTCGGAACTTGTCTTTACACCGCAACGGCCTGCTATCCCGACACCGACAAAAAGAAAAACTTCACCCCGAAAGTCAATTCCGAAAATCTTTCGAGCGATGACGTTTACGTTGAAAGCGAAAAGAAAAACACCGGTTCCTATCTCCTTCTCACGGGTTACGACACTGCGGACGAAAAAAGCGAAATCAGCAAGGTTTCCGTAATTTCATCAAGCAGTGAGGTTTACTGTTCAAAGGACACGTTTTATGTTTCATCCGATGAGTACGACGAAAAGACAGACAAGTCCGTGACGAATATCCATGCCTTTTCTTTCGCCGACGGAAAAGTGAGTTACAAGGCGAGCGCAAGCATTCCCGGCTCAATTGACGATCAGTATATGATGGATCAAAACGGTGAATATCTGAGGGTTGCAACGAACGATTATGATTACAAAAAAGACGCCGACGTCAGCAGCCTTTATATCCTTGACGGAAAGATGAACGTTATCGGAAAGCTTGAGGACATTGCAAACGACGAACAAATTAAAAGCGTCCGCTTCATGGGTAACACGGCGTATGTCGTGACGTTCAAAAACACGGATCCGCTTTTTGCGATTGACCTTTCAAAGCCGAATGCGCCGAAAATTCTCGGGTCGGTGAAACTTCCCGGTTTTTCGGAATATCTTCATCCGCTTTCGGAAAATCTTCTCGTCGGAATCGGCTATGACGGCGACGAAGAAAATGCGGACTTCAACAAAGTGAAAATCTCGCTTTTTGACGTCAGCGACAAAAAGAACCCGAAGGAGGTTGCATCTCACGTCATTAAAAATGCTTTCTGTGACGTCAACGATTCACCGAAGAGCTTTTTGACGATTGACGAAAACACGTTCGGAATTCCGGTTCAGTATGCCGATTACAACAGTAACGGTTACGGCTCAAAGGTAATTTTCAAAACTTTCACCGTAAAAGACGGAGAGTTCATCGAAAAGAACAATTATGTTCATGCGGGTCACGGTTTTGACTCGGAGTTTTTCCGCGGAACTTTCATCGGAAATTATATCTATACGCTTGACGGAGAAACGGTGAAGCAGTTTGACATGAAGAGCGAAAAAGAACTTTCCGCTCTTGACTATGTGACGGAAAAAGAAACAAAAGAAGAAACCCCCGTTGTTTATGACGAGACAATAAAGGAAGTTACCGCTTTCTGATATCACCCACAAACCAAAACAGAACATCCCGTAAAAAATCCGCCGCAGTCGTTTGTTTTGACTGCGGCGGATTTTTTGTTGTCTTCTTTAATATAAGTATCATAAGTATAACACGAAGTTTTTCCTTTCGACGAAAATATGTTTTTGTTGACATTTCTTTTTTGCGGTGATACAATGAGCAAAGAATAAAAGCATACGCAGGGAAATCCCGGTGAAAATCCGGAGCAACCGCCATTGCCGTTATCGGCCGAAGAGCCGTCAGTCGGAATGCCTGCCTTGCTTTTTTGACGTTTTCACTTTTGGGCAGGAGGAAAGGTGAGCGAACCCAGGACAGGTGCGCCCTTTTCATTGCGAAAAGGGCTTTTTCTTTTGCTTTCAAAAAATATAAAGGACGTGTTGTTTTGAAAAAGATTGTTGCTTTTCTGCTTTTTGCGCTGATTGTTTTCGGTTCGGCTTTTTCCGTTTCTTTTGCCGTGAGCGAACCGGGTTCATATTTCACCTCTTCCTCAACTCCGACCTCTTCGGCAACGCTGAAGTTTTCAAAAAAACTCGGAAACGGCTATATGGCTTCTCCGACAACGCCTGTTGTTGTCGGAAACACGCTCATTGTTGCTTCCGGAAAAAAGCTTTATAAGCTTGACGCGCAAACGGGAGAAGAACTTAAAAGCGCCGTTCTTTCCGGCTCGCTCGGATTCGGCGTTGCAACGCCGCTTTATGCGGACGGAAAAATTTTTGTTCAGCTTGACGGCGGAAAAATTCAGGCGTTTGATTATAAAACAATGAAGTCACTTTGGCTTTATACCGACCCTCTCGGCGGACAGTCTCTTTCTCCGATTACCTATGACGGAGGATATATTTACACGGGCTTTTGGAACGGAGAGGACGAAAACGCAAACTTTGTTTCTTTGAGCGTAAAAGACGAGCAGCCGAAAAAGGAAACGGAAGCCAAAAAGGCCCGCTGGAAATATACGGTTAAAGGCGGCTTTTATTGGGCGGGCGCAACCGTGACCGAAGGTTTTGTTGTTGTCGGAACCGATGACGGAACAAAGGGAGAAAGCGGAAACTCAAAAATCCTTGCTCTCAAAAAAAGCAACGGAAAGCTTGCGTCATATCTCAAAACAAAAGGCGACATAAGAAGCAGCGTCACTTTTGACGAAAGTCAAAAAGCGTTTTTTGCGTCAAGCAAAGCAGGGTTTGTTTATCGTTTCAAGCTTCGCGAAACGGACGGAAAACTTTATTACCTTTCTTCTTTCAAAGCTGCCGGAAACGTAACTTCTTCTCCGGTTTCATTCAGAGGAAGGCTTTATTTTGCCTGCCGTGACGGAAAAAAAGGAAAATTCGTTGTTCTCGATTCTTCCTCAATGAAAAAGATTTATGACTGCGAAATGCTCGGTTATTCTCAGTCAACGGCTCTTGTTTGCACGAAGTTTGACGACAAAGTTTATGTTTACATGACATACAATGAAAAGCCGGGCGGAATCACCGTTTTTGAAGACGGGGAAAACCAAAAGACGGCGAAAAAGACCGAACTTTTTAAACCCGCCGGAGAAATGAGTCAATACTGCATTTCATCCGTTACCGCCGGAAGCGACGGAACGATTTATTATAAAAACGATTCTGGATATGTTTTTGCCCTTTATCAGAATCCGTCGCTTCTTGTGAGATTGATAAATTCCGTTCTTCGCACGCTTTTGAACCTTCTTTCGGGTGTTCTGAAATGAAAACGGGCGCAAGGGGACTGCATCCCGTTTCATCTCTTCTTTTTTTCGTTTCCGTCTTTCTCGTAACACTTTTGACGCTCAATCCGTATGTTCTTTCGGTGAGCCTTTTTTGCGCGGTTTTGCTCGACGTTCGGTTCAGAGGAAAAAAGGCGGTTAAAGGAATTTTTTCCTTCCTTCTTCCGACCGCCGTTCTGATTACTCTTTTCAATGTTTTTTTTGCGCATTACGGCGTCACGGTTCTTTTCACCTTTAAAAGCGGAAACAACGTCACTTTTGAAGCGCTTGTCTGCGGAGCGGTATATGCTTTCAGAACCGTTTGTATGATTCTTTGGCTCTTTTGTTTCAATGAAATTCTTTCTCAGGAAAAGTTTCTTTTCCTTTTTGCAAAGGTATCTCCGAGGCTGTCGCTCGTTCTTTCGATGGTTCTTCGTTTTCTCCCGCTTCTTTCGGATAATGCCGAGGAAATCGGAAGGGCTCAAAGAGGAATCGGAATCGATTCAAAAAGCGGCTCGCTTTTCGTCAGATTCAAAAATTCGTTGAGAGCCGTTTCGATTTTGATTACACGTTCGCTTGAACACGCAATCGACACCGCAAACTCAATGACCGCAAGGGGATATTCGTTGAAGGGAAGAACGAACAGCCGCAGATATCCGCTTAGGTTTGTTGACGTTCTTTTAATTGTTCTTTCCGTTCTTTCATGCGTCTGTTCGATTGTTTTCATCGAAAGCGTTGAGGCGCAGTTTAATCCCGTGATTTTCGTTGAACCGCCGTCGGTCAAAGGCGCGGCGGTTTGCGTTCTCTTTTTTGCGCTTTGCGTTTCACCGTTTATTTTTGACCTTTCGGAGGAAAAGCTATGGTCGATTTCAAACTGAAAAACTTGAGCTTTTCTTTTCCGGGCGGAGAGGATATCCTCAAAAACCTTGACCTTGAAATCAAAAGGGGAGAGTTCGTTGTTCTCTGCGGAAAAAGCGGAAGCGGAAAAACAACGCTCCTTCGACTTTTGAAACCGCAATTGAAACCGCACGGAAAGCAAAGCGGAGAAATTCAAATTTTTGAAAAAAACGAAAACAAGGTTTCGCTTCGGGAGTCGGCTTCAAAAATCGGCTTTGTGATGCAAAATCCGGAACTTCAGTGCGTGACGAACACCGTCCGTTCCGAACTTTCCTTCGGACTTGAAAACCTCGGCTTTGAACCGGAAAAAGCAAGGCTTCGCGTTGCGGAAACCGCCGCGCTTTTCTCCCTTGAAAAAATAATCGACAAAAACGTTTGCGAACTTTCGGGCGGGCAAAAGCAGTTTTTGAATCTTGCGGCGGCAACGGCGATGAATCCGCAGGTCTTGATTCTTGACGAGCCGACTTCTCAGCTTGATCCGGTTTCGGCGCAAAGGCTCATTGACGCGCTTTCAATGCTTTGCCGTGAATACGGTGTGACGGTCATTATTTCGGAACACAGACTTGAAAATCTGATTCCTCTTTGCGACCGCCTCATTGTTCTTGAAAACGGAAGAATAATTTGGAACGGAAGGCCGGAAAAAATTCCAGCCGATATTCTTCTTGAAAACGACTTTCTTCGGTTGAGTCTTCCGCTTCCGATGAGAGTTCATTCGGCGCTTTCTCTCCCCGGTGACGTCCCGACGGACATAAGCGGCGGAAGAAAAATGATGAATTCGCTCTTTGAAGGGAAAGCTTTGACGCTTTCCGAAAAAAAGAAGGAAAGCGAAAAAAGCGAAACTGCGGTAAAGGTCAAAAATCTTTTTTATTCCTATGACGGAAAAGAATATGTTCTCAAAGGCCTCAATCTCAAGGTTGAAAAGGGCTCGTTTTTTGCGCTTCTCGGTTCAAACGGAGCAGGGAAAACAACGCTCCTCAGCCTTATCGGCGGCCTTTTGAAAACAAAAAAGGGGAAAATCGAGCTTTTCGGAAAAGCCGTAAGCAAGTATTCGTCTCAAGAGCTTTACCGTGAAAACGTTGCTTTTCTTCCGCAAAATTGCGAATCGCTTTTTGCCGGGCCGACTGTTTTTGAAGATCTTGAAAGTGTTCTCAAAAACGAAAAAATTTCAAAAGAGGAAGTCAAAGATCGGATTTTCCGGGTGAGCGAATTTTGCGAAATCAAAAATCTTCTTTCGGTTCATCCGTATGACATAAGCGGCGGAGAACTTGAGCGTGCCGCTCTCGCGGCGGTACTTCTCAAAAAGCCGAAGCTCCTTCTTCTTGACGAGCCGACGAAAGGACTTGACAATCTTTTTAAAAAAGAGCTTTCAAAAAAGCTTCGCTCTCTTTGCAAAAACGGAGTTACGGTTATCATGGTTTCCCACGATACGGAATTTTGCGCCGAATACTGCGATGAATGTGCGTTCGTTTTTGACGGAGAGTGTGTTCTTCAAAAAAATTCACATGACTTTTTTTCGGACAACTGTTTTTACACAACCGCGGCGAGCAAAATGACGCGGGGAATCCTTCCCTCAACCGTCACGGAAAGCGAGGTGCTTGAGTTTTGCAAAAAAAATCTCATGTGCTGACTTTTGTTTCGGTTTTTTGCCTTTTTGTTCTTGCTCCCGTTTTTGCGTTTCTTTCTTATAAATTTCTCAGTTCAAAATATTATTATATTGCGGCCCTCGGAATGATTTTCATTTCGATTCTTCCGTTTTTCGTGATGTTTGAAAAGAGGAAAATCACAACGGCGGAAATCGTGACGGTTTCGGTGATGATTTCTCTTTGCGTTTCTTCACGGCTCCTTTTTGCGTTTGTTCCGCAGGTTAAGCCGCTTTGCGCTTTCGTTGTCATGACGGCGATTGCCTTCGGCGGAAACGTCGGATTTGTCACGGGTGCAATTTCGATGTTCGTTTCAAACTTCGCTTTCGGCCAGGGAATGTTCACTCCCTTTCAGATGCTCGGAATGGGTCTCGTCGGTTTCCTTTGCGGAGAAATTTTCAACGGACGGAAGTTTTCAAAAAACCGGGTTGCGGTCGGAATCACCGGCGGGATTTTGACGTTTCTTCTTTACGGATTGATTGTTGACACCTGTTCGGTGCTTATGATGGCAACCGATTATTCGCTTAAAAGTGTTCTTTCGATTTATGCTTCGGGTGTTGTTTTCAATCTTGTTCACGGCGTAACAACGGGGGTTATCCTCTTTTTTTTGAACAAGCCGATGCAGGACAAACTTTCAAGACTCAACACAAAATACGGAATTTTCTCATATGAGGTGATTTGACATGAAAAAAACGCTTTCGCTTTTTCTTTCGGTTCTTCTCCTTTTTTCGCTTTGTTCGTGCGGCGAAAAAGAGACGGTGACTTCAACGTCTGCGGCTCAAAGCACGACTCAGACCGAAACGGTCGGTTTTTCGGAAAGCGAAACCTCGGTTGAACCTTCTTCGGAAACAACAGTTACGGCCCGGTCAACGACTTTTGAAACAACGCAGACAACATCCGAACCGAAAACGGAAAAAAACGTAATCGTTTCGTCCGAAACCGTGACGGAGACGGAACCGAAAACCACAGAAGAAAAAAATTCAACCGCCGCTTCGGCGACCGAAAAAGACGGAATAACCTGCTTCGTTGAAATCGATTGCAGGAACGCAAAAAAGAACCTCTCCTCGCTCAAAAAAGGGAAGGCAAATTTTGTTCCGAAAAACGGATATATTCTTCAAAAAACGGCCGTCAATCTTCCGAAGGGGTCAACGGCATTTGACGCGCTGAAAAAAGCGTGCAAGGAAAATGTTTGCACCGACAATTGCAAATATTGCAAAAAGAACGGGATTCAGCTTGAGTCTTCGTTCACTCCGGCGTACCAATCTTATTACGTTGAGGGAATCCATCAGCTTTATGAAAAGGACTGCGGAAGTCTTTCCGGCTGGATGTTCAGCGTTGACGGGGTTTTCCCGGACGTTTCTTCGAGCGTATTTGAGCTTAAAGGAAACGAAACAATTTCGTTCGTTTACACCGCTTCAATGGGCGACGACATCGGGTGACGTCATCCTTTGAAGCAGTGTTCGGAAATAAAAAAATTCTGAAAGGAAGAACAAACAATGAAGAATTTCAAAAAATCACTCGCTGTTCTCATTGCCGCTCTGATGCTTTTTTACTGCTTTGCGGCTTCGGCTTTTGCCGCCGGAACGGTAACCGTAACCCTCAGGGTTGAAGGAATCAAAAACTGCCTTTATTACAACACGGTCACCGTGAACGAAGGCTCAACCGTTCTTGACGTTCTCAGCCAGGCGGATAAAGACAGCGCTTCACTCACCGTTACGACCGTTGACAGTAAGTACGGCGCTTATGTTTCCGCAATCAACGGAGAAAGCGAAAAAACCTTCAAAGGCTGGGATGGCTGGCTCTTCAGAGTCAATGACGTTGAACCCCAGGTCGGTGTTTCTGCTTACACGGTTTCCGATTCGGACAGCATCGTTGTTTATTACGGCGATCCGTACGGCGTCGGAATGCAGTATCCGAAAATCAACACAAGCGAGCTTGAAAACGGAAAAATTTCCTTTACAAGCCTTGACACCGTTTATGACGAAAGTTGGAATCCCGTTCAGAAGGAAAATCCCGTGACCGGTTACACCCTCATTTGGGAATATAACAACGGAAAAACCGTTAATCTCACTCCCGATGAAAACGGCGATTGCGTTGTTCCGTCGGAATATCTTTCAAAAGGTGCACACAAGGTTCAGATTGAGCGCTATGCCGCAAACGGCTGCCCGACCGTTTTGAGACTTGCTCCGGATTTTTATGTCGGCGAAAAGAACGCTCAGAACTTCATCACCGAAATTTTTAACAAGTTCGTTGAATTCATCAAGTCAATTTTCAAGAAATAATCATTTCAAACAAAAAACACGGCCGTGCAAGAGACCGTGTTTTTTTGTGTCAGAATCAGTATGTGAAAATGAAGATGTCTTTATCGTTGATTGAAGCTGAAAAATTGGTGTCGACCCGGAACGTTTGCGGAGCGTAAACGTCGAGGCGGGTGAGACGTCCTCTGTTGTCGATTTCCGCTTTGACCGTTGTTCCGAGATAGGTTACGGTGATTTTTGAAATGTCGTCATCGTCGGCAATTTTAAGGACGGAAAGGTTGATCGGCATTGAAACCGCTTTGTTGTAAACGCAGGTGTTGCTTCCTTTTCCGCTGAAATGGGCCTTTTCTTTGACGAGTTTCATCTGGATTGTGTAACCGCTTCCGTTCTTTTTTGCGCTTGCGCTTTCAACTCCGGCTGGGTCGAGCTCGCAGTTCTGCAAGAGGGGAGGAATGATTGAGTTCGCTTTTTTCTTGTCGTCGGTCTGCCCGTTTTTGAAGACGTAATTCTTTTCGTTTTGAGAGAAGAACGACGCAAGAAGAACGGTGTATATCACTTTCTTCGACGTGTCGGTGCTTTTTGTGATTACAAACGACGGGTCGTTGACAACGCTGAGCTTGAAATTTTTTGTGTTCTTCGCTTTGTTGACCGCGTCGCAGTAGGCTTCAACAATATTTTCCTTTCCCTTCGGCGGCTCAAGATTTGTCACTCTGACGGTGACCTTGCAGTTGAGCCTGAATCCGTTTTTGATTGCAGTGATTGTTGCCGTTCCCGTCTTTTTTCCGTAAACAACGCCTTTTTGGCTGACGGCTGCGATTTTCGGGTTGCTGCTTTTCCATGAGACTTTTCCGCTTCCGCCCGTGACGGCGAGTCTTTGACTTCCGCCTTCTTCGAGAGTGAGGGAGGAGCGGCTGAGAGAGAGAACGTATACGCTCACCTTGCAGCTCATTTTATAGCCGTTGACAGTTGCGGTAACCGTTGCTTTTCCGGTTTTTCTTCCTTTGACGGCGCCGTTTGCGTTGACGTAAACAACTGACGGATTTGAACTTACCCATTTCACCTTTTCCGTTCCGCCGTAAACCTTGAGCCGGGCTTTTTGATTGACCTGAAGGTTGAGGGCGGTTTTATTGAGGGCGGGTTTCAAAACGGAAACCTTGCACTGCATCGAAACGCCGTTTCTTGTTGCGGTAATTGTTGCTTTTCCGGGCTTTTTCGCCGTGACGACTCCGTTTTTGACGGTTGCAACGTTTTTGTTGCTTGTTGTCCATTTGATTTTTCCGCTTCCGCCGTTGACGGAAAGGGTGTATTGACGGCCCATATAAATGTTCTTTTGTCTGTCGCTCAAAAACGGATTGACAACCCTGACTCGGTAAGGGAAAGTTTCGGAACCGATTTCGGCCATGATTACGGCGGTTCCTTTTTTCTTTGCGCGGACGGTTCCGTCGCCGTCAACCGTTGCAACGCTTTCGTCGCTGCTGAGCCATGAGGCGAACGAGGTGTCCGCTCCGGCCGGAACGGTTTTGATTTCTCTTTTATATGTTCCTTTGATGAAAATGTCCTGTTCTTCATCGCTCATATAGTATCTGACGTCGGCCGCGAAAAAGATGTTCACGATTCCCGACGAAAAAAGCATTGCGAAAGCAAGAAAAACGGAAAGAATTCTTTTCATGTCATTCAAGGCGCCGAAAAGCGCCGTGCCTCCTTCTTCACCGCCGAAAAACGGCGCAAAAATTTATACACATTTATTTTATCACAAACCGCAGG
>JAUNFH010000168.1 GCA_030525185.1 Clostridia bacterium | reverse complement strand
CCTATTTTGTCGAAAAATGTCGAAAAATCAGCGCGTTAAATACCATATGGAATTAATTTGTAATAAAAGTGTCACAAAATTTAATTTCTCTGTTACAGAACGTTCATCAATTTGAAAGGTTCTGTGTTATAATTATGTCAAAATGAGGGCGAATCACTGCTTTTTGTGTGAATTTTATTGAAAAAAGCCGGGAGTCGCCGTTTGTTGTTGAAGCGATTTTTGATTGAAAAACATTGGATGTGATTATATATGGGTTATCAGTCCCTGAACTTTCTTTTGTTTTCGGCTGCGGTTATTCTTGTTTTTTATGCGGTCGGAAAAATCAACCGAAAGGGACAACAGTTCGTTCTTCTTGCGGCGAACCTTGCGTTTTATGCAATCGCCGGGTTAAGATATCTTCCGTTTCTTCTCGTCACTCTTTTTGCCTCGTTCTTCAGCGCAAGGAGCGTCGGAAGAATTTATGAAATTGCCGATTTGAAACTTTCGGAAGCGAAGGACCTGGCCGAAAAGAAGGAAATCAGAGCCGACGCAAAGAAAAGGGCAAAAAAATCAATGCTTTTCGGTGTTCTTGTTTCCCTTGCCCTTCTCATCGTCTGCAAGTATCTTCTTTTCATTATAAAGAACTTCAACATTGTTTTGAAAAAATTCGGCGCCGAACCCGTCGGACTTTTCAAAATCATTCTTCCGCTCGGAATTTCGTTTTATACTTTCATGGCTGTCGGATATGTTCTCGATGTTTACTGGAAAAGAATCAAGGCGGAGAAAAACTTTGTTGCCTATTCCGTTTTTCTGACATATTTTCCGCACATCGTTCAGGGACCTATTGGACGTTACGGAAACTTTAAAGAACAGTTTGACGTGAACAAGGGTATTGTTCTTGACACGCAGAACCTTGCTTTCGGCGCAGAACTTGCAATTTGGGGCCTTTTCAAAAAGCTCGTGATTGCCGACAGGCTTTCGCCGTTCGTTTCAACGTTCTTTGACAATCCGGAAAACTATTCCGGCCTTGTCATGATTATCGCCGCAGTGCTTTATTCGATTCAGATTTATGCCGATTTTTCCGGATGCATTGACATAATCAGCGGAATTTCGGAAATGCTCGGAATAAAGCTTGAAAAGAACTTTAATCATCCCTATTTTTCAAGAACGATTCCGGAGTTTTGGCGCAGATGGCACATCTCACTCGGCGATTGGTTCAAGGATTTTGTTTATTTTCCCGTTTCAACTTCGGCGCCGGTCAAAAAGCTCAAAAAAGCCTTCAGAAAGCGCGGACTTAAAAAAGGCGAACTGCTTGTTGCAAGTTGCGTTCCGACGGTTGTTGTTTGGGTAATCACCGGAATTTGGCACGGAGCAAGCTGGAACTATGTTGCGTGGGGAATGTTTTATGCCGCGCTCATGGTCGGCGGAAACGTTTTTGCCGACTTCAACAAAGCCGCAACGCAGAAACTCAAAATCGACACCGAGTCGTTTTCATGGCGTCTTTTCCAGATGATCAGAACTTTTGCGCTGTGCTGCGTCGGACGCGTTTTCTTCCGCGCGGAGGGACTCAAAAAGGCACTTGTTTATTTCAAAAATATGTTCTCGTCTGTTTCGCTTGAATATATTCTTGACGATAAAATTTTCACTTACGGAATGAACAGAGAAAATTTTCTTCTTGTTCTTCTTGCAATCGCGGTTTTGTTCGTTGTGGACCTTCTTGAAGAAAAAGTTCCGCTTCGCAAAACGCTTTCAAAACAAAACATTGTTTTCCGCTATGCGGTCATTCTTCTCGGAATATTCGCCGTCATTATCTTCGGAGTTTACGGCCCGCAGTTTAATGCGAGTGAATTCATATACGAAAAATTTTAAAAAGGAAGGTAAATACAAATGGAAAAATTACTCGAAATTCTCTCATCGCTTTATCCGGACATTGACTTTAAAAAGGAAAAGCACCTCATGGAAGACCGCATTCTTGATTCGGCGGCGGTTGTTTCGATCATTTCGGAAATTGAAGATGAATTTGACGTTTCCGTTTCAATGGAATATATCCAGCCGAAATATTTTGAATCCGCAGAAACAATGTGGGAAATGATTGAGGAGTTGTCATAAGAAATGGATAAAAAGAGGATAGTCAATCTGATCGTCGGACCTGTTTTGCTTGTTCTCTGCGTTCTTTTTCTTCCCGAAACAATCTTTGCCGAAACCGCTTCAAGGGCGGCGATAGGCACGGTTGCATGGATGGCATACTGGTGGATCACCGCACCGGTTGATTTTGCCGTGACGGCGTTTTTGCCGATTGCCGTGAATGCCGTTGTTCAGATGGCCGACATGACGGACATCATTTCAAACTATGCTTCCGAAACAATTCTTCTTCTTCTCGGCGCTTCGATTCTCACCGTTTCGTGGGAAAAGACGGGTCTCGACAAGCGTATTGCGGCGAAATGCCTTTCAATAATCGGAAGCAATCTTCGGATGCAGATTGTTTTCTGGTTCCTTCTTTCGGCGGTGCTTTCCGCGTTTTTGCCGAACGCCGTCGTCTGTGCAACAATCACGCCGATTGCGGTTTCAATGCTCAAATATGTCGGCGAGGACAACATTGAAAAAAGCAGAAAAGGCTCAATGATTCTTCTCACCGTTGCTTATGCCGCGGGAATCGGCGGCCTTGCAACACCGCTCGGAGGAGCGATGAACCTCATCACCGTTGATTATATTCAGCAGCTCACCGGCGAGGAATATATGTATACCTCGTGGGTTGTCCGCTTCCTTCCGATAATGATTGTTCTCCTCGTCAGCAACATTCTTTTCCTTGTTCTTCAGGTCAAAAAGGACGAAACGATCGGAATCAGCAAGGAGTATTTCAAAGAGCAGTATAAAGCGTTTCCTAAAATCACGAAAGAAGAAGGCTTTGCTTTTGCGCTTTTCGTGATTGCAACCGTTGCGGCGTTCACCCGCCAGCTTTATCAGAACGCTTTGCCCGGACTTAAACCGGCCTATGTTTTCATAATCTGCGCCATGTTTTCCTTCCTCATCACCTGCAAGGACGGAACAAGGCTCATGGTTTGGAAGTCGGTTCAAACAAAAATTGTTTGGGAACTTATTTATATTTTTGCCGGCGGACTTGCGGCCGGAACGCTCATCAACAAAAGCGGCGCCGCAAAAGCGATCGGCGAAGCCGTTGCTTCAACGAATCTTGACGGCGGATTTTTGACGGTTTTTGTGATTGTCACGCTGACGATTCTTCTTTCGGACGTCACGAGTAACACCGCAACCGCCGCGGTTTCGATCCCGATTGTCATAAGCATCATCAGCGGAATCGGAAAAGACCCGATACCGTATATCTATATCGCCTCAATCGGCGTCAACCTTTCTTATATGCTTCCGACGTCAATTAGGGCGATCCCCGTCGGATACGGCCTTCAGCCGAAGTTCATGCTCAAACAGGGAATTCCCCTGACGGTAATCGTCATAATTCTCATGTCGGTTCTCGGCTTTCTTCTTCTTAATTACTGGCCGGCATTCAGCACAGTATAAGAGAAGAAAAATCTGTATTTGTTGCAATAATTTATATTTGCTATCTGCCAATAAAAAGGAATGATTAATTTTGGCAAACTCAATTTTTGAAATTGTTTTTGAAAACGCAAAAAAATGTCCGCAAAAGCTCTGCCTTGCGGATGAGGAAAGCGCATACACCTATTCGGAATATCTTTCTCTTGTTTCAAAGTTTTCTTCGCTTCTTTCCTCGATGGGAATCAAAAAGGGAGATGCGGTTGTTGCCGAGGCTTCGCAAACGGTGAAGTATCTTGCGTTTGAACTCGGTCTTCAGGCAATCGGCGGAGTTTTCGTTCCGCTCGAACGCGGTTGCGCCCCGTCGAAAATTGAAAGCGTTGCAAAAACGGCCGAAGCGAAACTTGTTGTTACCAATTCCGGAAAAGACGGAGCCGAAAGCATGGAATCGCTCTTTGAAAAAGCAAAGGGCGAAAAAGAATATGATTACACCGATTTTCCGAAGAGCGACGACGTTTGCGAACTTCTTTTCAGCACCGGAACCACCGGAAAGGAAAAGGGGATTGTCATTACAAACGGAAACAACGTTGCGCTTGCCGAAAACGTAATGTTCGGCGTTGAGATGAAGGAAGACAACGTTGAGCTGATTCCTTCTCCGCTCAACCATTCTCATGCGCTCAGACGCTATTACGGAAATATGCTCTGTTCGGCGAGTGTTGTTCTTTCGTCCGGAGTCATGAACCTTCTCGGCTTTTTCAAACTGATTGAAAAATATTCGGTCAATTCAATTGATCTTGTTCCGACTGCGCTCACGATTCTTTTGAAACTTTCAAAAGGAAAGCTCGGCGAATATAAGGACGTTATCCGTTACATTGAACTCGGCGCCGCTCCGCTCATGCAGGCGGACAAGGACAAGCTCAAAGTGCTTTTGCCAAACACAAGGCTTTACAATTTTTACGGCAGTACCGAAAGCGGCTGCATTGCGATTTATAACTTCAACGATTCAAAA
>JAUNFH010000167.1 GCA_030525185.1 Clostridia bacterium | reverse complement strand
GGTTGTTGAAAGAAGTGTTGAAAGTAATATTTTTACTTCTTCCAATATCCGAAAAAACGGAATATTGCCTTTTTACCGGTGAAAAATAATCAAAGAAATGAACAAAAAGAAAAGGAGAGTTTTCCGATGATAAAAGGTGTGAACCGTCAGGTTGTCGAGGTCAACGAAACGCAGTGCGAATATTTTGAAAAAATTATGTTCTTTGTGAAGCCGGAATATGCTTCGGTCAGCGAAGGAAAAATTCGGGAACGAGCCGGAATGATTGCGGACTCGTCCTCAATGCCGCCGCCGACAAAACTTCAAAAGAGCAAATATTTTGAAGCGATGAAACTTCTTCTTTCGGCTCTTTGCGGAGCGGTTGCCGCAATAGTTGTCCTCAAGCTGATGATGTGAAAAAACCGGGGCTTAAGCAGTTTGCAAAAGTCCCGGTTCTTTTATTTGGTTTTAATCAATAGTGCCAAACTCCGCATTTGCAAACGCGGTTTTTGTCAAAGAGCATCTGGAAGAAAAGGCAAATTTTGAACCAGAGCTTTTTGAAGCCCTTTTGGTGACAGGCGCAGTCGCAGGGAGCTTCGGGTGTTTCGGGAGAAAGCTCTTTTTTGCAAACGTCGCAAACCGAGTCGCCGTCTTCGTCAACGTGGCCTTTTGCGGCGATTACCTTTCCGGTTTCAAGGGTTGCGTTGCAGGTTTTGCAAACGCTGTCACCCGTGTAACCGTCCTCGGTGCAGGTTGCGTCCTTTGCGCCGACTGTTTCGGAAGTGTGGCCCTTTGCGGAAATCGTTCTTTCTTCAACGTGGGTTTCATCGTTTTTGCAAACTCTTTTTTCGAGTCCTTCTTCGGTGCAGGTTGAAGCGGTGACAATTTCCCACTCACCGAAATCATGATCGGTTTTTCTTGAACTGCTTCCCGTTGCGATGAGTTTTCCGCAACCGAGGCAATATGTGTCGCCGGTGTAACCCTCTTCGGTGCAGGTTGCCGCTTTGGTGCCTCTTATTTCTGTTCCGCCGTCGTGTTTTTCGGGGTTTTTAACGTTGCTTCCCGTTGCGATGAGCTTTCCGCAACCGAGGCAGTATGTGTCGCCGGTGTAGCCTTCTTTGCAGGTCGGAACAATTTCATTTTTGGTTTCCGTTCCGCCGGCATGGTTTTCCGGATTGACTGCGATTTTTTCGGTTTCGGTTACTTTTTCGCAAACGGTGCAGGTTCTCGTTTTTTCGCCTTCGTTTTTGCAGGTTGCCGGTGTGGTGATTTTCCATTCTCCGAAGGTATGAGCGGTCATCTGAACTTCATTCTGAGAAACGAGAATTTCACCGCAGACCGAACACTTCTTTCCTTCGGTGAGACCGGTTTCGGTGCAGGTGGCCGGAACAGCCGGAAGAATTTCTTCGGTGTGAGCGAGTTTATCGGTTTTTACATTTTTACGGCTGAGTTCGGTCTTGCATACCGAGCAGTAAACAACGGAATCGTAAGAGCCTTCTGCCTTGCAGGTTGCGGGAACTTCATTTTCCTTAACCGCTTCTGACGGAGTGTGCAAATCCGTTTTGGGAACGGTTCTTTTTTCACGGTTGAGTTCGGCCTTGCATACCGAGCAGTAAACAACGGAGTCGTAAGAACCTTCTTCTTTGCAGGTTGCGGAAATTTCGTTTTCCTTGACTGGAACGCCTGCTGTGTGCTTCTTTGCCGCAATCGGGGCGGTTTCGGTCTTTTTGCAAACGGAGCAGGTTCTTGTCAATTCGCCTTTTTCGGTGCAGGTTGCTTCTTTGGCGATTTCCCAATCTCCGAAGGTGTGGTCTGCCATCGGAACTTCATTCTGAGGAACGAGAACCTCTCCGCAGACCGAGCACTTCTTTCCTTCTGTGAGACCGGTTTCGGTGCAGGTGGCCGGAACAGCCGGAAGGATTTCTTCGGTGTGAGCGAGTTTTTCAACGGTTACTTTTTCACGGCTGATTTCGGTATCGCAAACGGAGCAGTAAACAACCGAATCGTAAGAACCTTTTGACGTGCAGGTTGCGGGAACTTCATTTTCCTTGACCGCTTGTGCAGGAGTGTGACCCTTTGCGGTGATTACCTTTCCGGTTTCAAGGGTTGCGTTGCAGGTTTTGCAAACGCTGTCACCCGTGTAACCGTCCTCGGTGCAGGTCGCGTCCTTTGCGCCGACTGTTTCGGGAGTGTGCCCTGTTGCTTCGATATCTTTTTCTTCAACGTGGCTTGCATCGTTTTCGCAAACTCTCTTTTCAAGACCCTTTTCTGTGCAGGTTGCCGGGGTGACGACTTCCCATTCGCCGAAAGCGTGACCGAGAGCCTTGATTTCTCTGATTTCAATATGACCGCAAACGATGCATTTTCCGGTTTCCTTTCCGGCTTCGGTGCAGGTCGCATTTTGAAGGATGTCCCATTCGCCGAAGGTGTGATCGAGTTTTTCAACGGTTACTTTTTCACGGCTGATTTCGGTATCGCAAACGGAGCAGTAAACAACCGAATCGTAAGAACCTTCTGCCTTGCAGGTTGCGGGAATTTCGTTTTCTTTAACCGCTTGTGCAGGAGTGTGATCCTTTGCGTCAACGTATGAATCAACGTAGTTGTCTCCGCAGACGGAGCAGGTGTGGGTGGTGAATCCCTTTTCGGCGCAAGTCGGATCGGTTACAACGTCAACGTAGTTGTGGCCGGTCATCGGAACGGTTTCTCCGTTTTCAAGAACTTCTCCGCAGTCTTTGCAAACTTTGTCGCCCGAATAGCCGTCCTCGGTGCAGGTTGCTTTTATTACGTTTGAAAGTTCAAAACTTTCATGCTTGCAAATGTTCGTGAATGAAAAGCCGTTTGCTTTTGCATATTCGGCTGCGGCCGAGTTTGCGTAGCCGTTAACGGCAAAACCATTGATTGCGTTTCCGTCGGAGTCAAAACCGAAGGCTTTTTCGCCGATCGTTTTAACGCTTTTTGCGATTGTTATTGAAAAGAGGGAGTCGCAGTCTTTGACGGCTTCGGTTTCAATTTCGGTAATCCCTTCGGAAACTTCGATTGAGTTGATGTAATAGCATTTGTTAAAAGCGCCCTTGAGGATTTTCAAAACAGGCTTTCCATTGTATGTTGACGGGACGGTGATGTTTCCGGTTGCAAATGGGGCGCAGGAACTGACCGTGTAGTAGTCTCCGTCTTTGGAAGCGGTGTAACCCAATTGGCTGTCCGCCGCCAATGAAAACGGAACGGAAGTCAAAATCATCATTACCGCAAGAAGGACGGAAAGAACGTTTTTGAAATTTGATTTTTTTTGCATTTTTTCAACATTTCCTTTCATGAATTATTTCTCGGTATGGGCCGTTTTGGAGAAAAATGATATTTCCAAATCGGCCTTTAACTTAAAAATTGTATCATGGAAAAATTAATTTGTCAACAGAAGAATTATTATTTGTAAAATTAGATTGCCTTCGTTTCGGAAACGGAAAAAGAAAACTAAAGGTTGTTTTAATCAACAGATGTATAATTTCAAAATTCGCCGACGACTTTTCATCATAAAAAAGCAATCGGCAACTTAAAATAATATTGAAAGATTTAATCGAAAAGGAGATTTTGCGATGTGCGGAATAGTAGGATATGTCGGAACGAAAAATTCGGTTCCGTATCTTGTTGAAGGACTTTCAAAACTTGAATACAGAGGTTATGATTCGGCGGGAATTGCGGTTTTTGAAAACGGAAAGCTGAACGTCACAAAAAGGAGCGGACGGCTGAGCGTTCTTGAAGACGCGCTCAAAGCGAAAAAAGGGCTCGAATCAACGGTCGGAATCGGCCATACCCGTTGGGCAACCCACGGTGCGCCGACCGATGAAAACGCTCACCCCCATTTGAGCGAAAACGGCCTTTTTGCCGTTGTGCATAACGGAATCATCGAAAACTATGCAGAGCTTAAAAAGTCGCTTTCCGAAAGCGGAGTTCGCTTTTCGTCTCAAACGGACACGGAAGTCATTGCGGCAATGCTTGAAAAAAACTATGAGGGCGATTTTCTTTCCTCCGTTTTGAAAACGTTTTCGCTTCTTGAGGGAACATATGCGCTTGCGATTCTTTGCAGGGACTTTCCGGACAGTCTCGTTCTTGCAAGAAAGTCGAGTCCGCTTGTGCTCGGAAAAGGAGAGGACGGTTGGTTCGCCGCCTCCGATGTCACCGCCGTTCTCAAACACACTTCCGACGTTTATAAACTTTCGGACGGAGAACTTGCGGTTGTCGGAAAGGAAAAAATTTCTTTCATGACTTTCGACGGAAAGAAAATCGAAAAAGAACCCGAACACATCACCTGGAGCGCGCAGGACGCACAAAAGGACGGCTACGCTCACTTCATGCTCAAAGAGATTTTTGAACAGCCGGCCGTTTTTGAACGGACAATAAGTCCGCACATCAGAAACGGAAAGATTGAATTTGAAAACTTTTCGCTTTCGCAGGAAGAAGTGAAGGGGATTGACCGAATAATCATCACGGCCTGCGGTTCAGCGTATCACGCCGGAATAATCGGAAA
>JAUNFH010000166.1 GCA_030525185.1 Clostridia bacterium | reverse complement strand
ATCTGCTTCAGGTGACGGATATGACGGTTGCCTCAATCGCCTATGAAATCGGATTCAACAGCGAATCGAATTTCATATATTTTTTCACCGAGAACGAAGGCATTTCTCCCGGAAAATTCAGAAAGCTGAAATTTTAATGTTAAAAACAAAAACAGACGGATTCTTAAACCCGTCTGTTTTTGCTTTATTGAGTATACTTATTTTCTGAAGCCAAGGAAAAATTCATAAATCATTCTATAAATTTTTGCGACGAATTCGGTTATTTTTGCGACGAAACGCATAATACCGGTAACCTGTGAATCTGCTCCGACATTTCTGCTGACTTCTTCCGCAACGGCAAAGAGTTTTGCAAGGAAAAGAAGATTGTCGCCGTCTTTTGCAGCCGCAACCATTTCATCATAAGTTTTAACATCCGCATATCCGGTTTTATCAACAACAATTCTTCCGAGAGCAAACTGATTATCCTTGTTTTCAAGATTCTTCTTTGCATAATTTACAACAGCCATGAAAACAACGGGTTTGTTTCCGTCAACTCTTGCTCTGAATCCGCCGGTCATTCCGCTTTCTGAAGAAGAAGCGGTTCCCATGAGTGCAAGTCTTTCGGCGTCAAACTCCGAAAGGGTGAAGCCGAGTTTTTCTCCGAGCGAAGAAACGATTCCGTTAAGACTCGGAAGTTCAACTTTTGCGCCGAGTGAACCGGCAAATTCGCTGATAATTGCGGCAGAAGCAGGATATGTTCTCGCAAAGTCTCTCCTTCTTGCAGCAATCTTTTGCGAAAAATTTCAGAAAACCGGTTCTTCCGCTTTCAGCGTTTTCTTCACAACGGGGACGGCGGACTTCAAAATCAAGCACCCGGAATCGAAGGGTATCGGCTTTTCGCAATACACATGAGAGATGCCGAACCCCGTTCTCGGCGCAGTGCGGATAATCAAAACGCTGTTCTTTTCGATATACGCCCGAAAATCGCGCAGGTGCATAACGAATTTTCCGTCGATATTGAAGTAATCATTGATTAGTGTTTTTCCGCTGAACACCTGCAAGTTCAGCCCGTCAAACGCAAATTCAAGCACCACATCAAAATTGTGCTTTAAGATATCTTTGGAAAGTTTCAATTCATAATAGTTTCGCTTTCCTGTTGAGTATAAGAAGTAATTGTAAGGGAGCTTTTGTTTACTGATTTTCGTCAGCGTGATTTCATTTTTCAAGTCTGTATCCGTTATTTGCTCGCAAATGATTTCACCGTTATCACAGTAAACCGTACCGTCAAGAAAATACGGCTTACCGCCTATAAAATGAAACTGTCTTGCCTTGTCATACGGAATCACAACGAGAGTCACATCGTCAATTTCATTTCCGCTTTCATGAAAATCAAGCGGGATTTCCTTTCCGCCGACGGCGCATTTCGGAGCTATCCCCTCACATTCGGCAAAATAGCAGACCGTTTTGCCGTCCGTCGACGTTTTGGCAAGAGGTTGAGCAAGGATATAATCAAAATGCACAGAACCGAGCGTGAGAGCGAACGGGCAGAAAAACATCGTCCCGGATTTTATGTTGACGCTCGGCAAGTTCACGGTTTTCTCACCAATTGTAAAAGTCACTTGCACATCTTCAAAATCGTGATATTCCAAACCTTTTTCATAGGTCGAAGCAAAGAAATAACCGCTCCCCTGTTCATCGGCTCTGACCGAACATTTCAGAAAAGAGACATCATTCGGGTCAGAGCTTTTCCATTCCGGGAAGAACGCCTGTTTTGTGCAAATTTCAGGGTCAAAGCTGTTGACAAAGAGATGCATCAGCCGCAGTCGGTCGCCGTGCGGACGGCACACGCCGTATCGGCTTAAAGGTGCCTGAAAATCATAGTCGATAATCGGATAATTATTCGGATAGCCCGTCAGGCGATTTTCCTGCATCAGGCGGTCATTGGGATTTGCGCCGCCGCAGAACATATAGTACCCGAGCCAGTTCATGCCGCTTGCGAATTTGGCAAAGCCCACGCCGTAGCCGTCCTTTTCGCAAATGTAAGGACGGCGGTGCTGAGTAACCTGATTGCCCGGTCCCGTTTCGCACGAAGCGTATGGCACTTCATCATAAACACCTTTCTTCGCTTCTTTGCTTTTGAACAGGTCACCGCCGATTTCGCCCTCGGTTTTGGCTGGGGTAATCGCAAAGCGGTTGTTGGGTTTCAGTGCCGTTTTCCCTCTTGCCCACGGTGCGTCCGGGTAACCGCCCGTCATGGGTAAAAAATCGTCATCGGGCTTTCCGGACGGCCATGCAGTCATCGTGAAAAACGGCACTTTGAAACCGATCTCTTCCGCGATTTTCCGCAAAGTGCGGATATGCTCGACGGAGCCGGTATATTCGTTTTCGAGCTGAATCCCGATCACGGTTTCTCCGTCCAAATATGGCTTGACCTCCTTATACAGTCCCTGCCAGAAGCCTCTGACTTCGGCAAGATACCGAGGACTGTCACAGCGTTTTTTTACCATGTGATTGATTCTTTTCGGAAAGCCGCCGCGAATCACCTCGCCGTGACACCACGGCCCGATACGCAAAATGCACGGCATAGCAATATCCTTGCAAATCGCCAAAAACGCCGCAATATCCTTGTTTCCCGAGAAGTTAAACTGCCCTTTGACCTCCTCATGATAGTTCCAAAAGACATAGGTCGAAACTGTATTGACTCCGCACTCACGCATTTTCAGAAGCGTTTCGCGCCAGCGCTCTTTCGGAAGTCTTGAAAAATGCAGTTCGCCTGCAATGATTGTATAGGGGCTGCCGGCTTTTGTAAAATACTGCGTATTGCAGCCGTAAGGGCTTTCCATGTTGCCGTAGTTGAAGTTGCCCGGATTTACCGGTTTCGGAGTTGCTTTGATAGTTATGTTCATATAGAATCCTTCCGTTTTTATCTGATAACAAGGATGAAGAAAAAATCATCACTGACACCGGTTGCTATCGACGGTCGCGTAGCGGGTGCGTACAAAATATGATGCCGCATAAACAATCCACAGCACAGCAACGGTTGTCTTACTCTTTTGGTAATTTTCAAAATATCCGATTCATTTTATTTTTCAACAGGCTTTGATACCGCAAGAAACGCCGTTGCGTCCTGAATGTTTTGGGTTCCGTGCCTGTTCCCGTGACCGCCGTGATCCGAAGCAATCAGCACCAACCAATCCTCTTCATCAAAGGTCTCTCTTTTTTTAATTTCGCATAACAGGTGATAGGATAATCGGTCGAGATTACAGATTCCCGAAATATATCGATAATTATCGTCACCGAAGCGTGTATTATGACCGTTGTGGTCAGGATTTTCAAAAATTGCAAAGATTAAATCATCATCACCGTTGATGCGTTCAATAAAATGATGATAAATCGCCATATCTCCCTCGAGCTGATAGAAATACTGGGGTAGATTATTTTTCTGTGCAAAGGCAATCTCCCTGCTGTATGTATTATCAAAATGCACAGACCATTCGGCACAAAATGATGTTTTAAAGCCCTTACATGATAAGGTTTTCAATATAGTGTGGTAATCGTCATCAAGATACCATTCGATACCGTGACGCCACGTTGTTTTCATCCACTTGCCGCAAAGCGCAGAAGCCCAGCCCTGCGCAGTGCTTGTTTCCTGCTTGGAATCTTTTTCGCCGTCAACATATGTGATATATAATCCGCCGCGCTTCTTGATTTCGGAAACAGCGCTGAACAAGCCTGTTTCATTATATCCGCTTACTTTTTCATTACTGCTTTTTACCAGATATTTCATGGCATCTGCACGACAACCGTCCCAACCGATAAAAAGGCATTTCGGTTTTTTATCGGAGTTTTCAAAATGTTTCAATATGATTTCGTGAATGATAGTTTGCGGTAATCTTGTTTCGTATTTATTGATAAAAATCCCGTCTGCGTTAACAGCTTTTATATATTTTTTCTTAGCGAGCATTCTCATACCTCGTTTATTACAATATTTTCAATAGTTACTTTCTGGCTTTCACCCTTACCGCTTACGGTAATCAGCGTTCCGCCGGTCTGCTTTGCAAAATTCCACGGCACAGGTGACGGCCCGGTTTTTAGGCCGTATGTATAGGTGATTCCGTCGTCGGTGACGCTTGCGGCGTTTTCGTGGTCATGTCCGCAAAAGATATATTTCGTTGAGCCGAGCTCTTTGCATTTTTCGACGAAGCCGGAATTGACCGGAGAAACGCCCGGAAGATAAGCGCACATTCCGAAGCCGTATTTTTCTGGTCTCGTTTCCTGATGCTTTCAACGGATTCATTCATACTTTCATCACGAACCTGATACGGATGGTCGGGAAAACCTGCGATTTGAGATACTGATTTTTGCCCTAAAAATGATGAAAACCCTTGATTTCTCAAGGGTTTTCACACAGGTTTTTATTGACCTGTAATCATGGCAGGGATGGCAGGACTCGAACCTACGAATGTCGCAGTCAAAGTGCGATGCCTTACCGCTTGGCTACACCCCTGTGTCAAACGAACCGCCCGCATTAAAAACGGAAGGTTCTATATAAAACTTGACGTCCGCCTCATTAAACACAAAGCAGACGTTCAGCTCAAAATATGGGGTGGATAATCGGATTCGAACCGATGGCCTCCAGGGCCACAACCTG